>CAMBRI010000143.1 GCA_945870205.1 Sulfuritalea hydrogenivorans sk43H
ACGCCAGCGCACGACATCAGCATTTCTTCGTGTTTCGCCCGCTTCAATTTCGACTCACCCATCCGGTGTCTCCCATCAGACCGATCACGCCCACAGCCTGCCTGACATGTGGCTACTTTGCACGCGGTCAAATGCGGTTTTTAGGTTCATGCGAGTGACCAAGCTGATTCGCTTTCGGGTATCCCACAGCAAATCGACATCGCGAGTGGCCATTGCATCGGGCGGATCGAAACGCACACCGGCTGCGGCCTCGTAAGCATAGAGGGCATGCGTACCGACGACGGTGAAGTGGTCGGCGATGCCGGCTCTTGCCAGGGCATTCAGAATATTCACCAAAATTACGGGTGCGCGGCCAACAAACAGGGCGCGATTCATCCGCTGATGACGAACAAGCATTTCGGCGAGAGCGGTGACTCGCTCTTCCGCCTGCGCCTTTCGGGCGATGAATTTTTCGTGGATCGTTTCGTTTTCGGCAGATCGCGGCCCCAGACTTTTCTGTGTGTTGCGCGGCGAAGTGCGGATCAGATATTCGGTTCCGGCCTGAAGTTTCCAGTACATGCCGCCTCGCACCTCTGCCGCTGCCTTGCCGGCAATCTCCCATGCGACAAACGTCGCTTGGGCGTCGATATATTGGCGCCGCGCATCCCCACCAATTTCTGCTAAACCGGAAGTGTTCCGTATATTCTTCATAAATCTATATTAATACGGAAATTCATTGTTAATCAGTTTGTTATTAGTTTTACGCCGGATGCTGGCTTCACAATCCTCTGGAATAGATCAGCGCCTTGAGCTGATCGTTGTGTGCGTAGGGGCTGTCGACGTCATCGATGCGGATCGGAGCGTCGGCGGCGACCGCATGCAGCAGCACTTCGCCGTGCATCAACTCGCGACAGGAAATCTGACCCTTCTGCAGCGGCACGGCCAGATAGACATCGTCGTCCGAAAGCGCATGACCGGCCGGCAAGTCATGACGGGCGTAAACGCCGCGCACCAGTCGGTCGAGGTACTCGATCTCGCGTCGCTGCGGCAGGCGCTTGCGTGTTCCCGGCGCACCGCACATTTCGACGGCTTTTTTCCAGGTGCGGAACCAGGTGTCGATCTGCTCGGGCAGGCTGCAGTACTCCGCAACGGGAATCCCGTCGGCGTCGATGTCGATGTGGCGTTCGAAGGTGCGTGCGCCCTTGGCATAGGCGATCAGGATCGAACTGGTCCAGTCGTGAAACTCATGCGTGGAGAAACCGATGACGTTGTCGGGATAGCGGCTGCGCAGGAAGTCGATCTGGTTCAGTTCCAGTTCGTGGTCTTCGGACGGGTAGAGCGAGACGCAGTGGTTGATCGCCAGCGGGATGTTGCGATTGGCGAAAAACTTGACCAGATCGTCGACATCCTTGAGCGACGAACCCCCGGTGGACACGATGACTGGCTTCTTGGTCGTCGCCACCTTTTCGATCAGGATCCAGTCATTGAGATCGGAACTTGCCAGCTTGATGATGTCGACACCGAGTTCTTCGCAGAGCGCCACGGACTTTTCATCGAAGGGGGTTGCCATCGGAATGCAGCCGGCTTTGCGTATGGCTTTTACCAGAGTAGCGTAGGCACCTTTGTCCAGCCGGGTATCGAGGGTTTTCTTGATGTAGCGGATGTCGTCGCGGGCTCGAAAATCCTTGTGGATGAAGGCATCCACGTCGCGCAACTGGATCTTGATCGCGGCACGGACATTGTTGAAGCGGGCAATGCGCGAGAAGTCGGTGACGATACGCAGTCCGCGCTCAAGCCGCCCCCAGTGGTTGTTGGCGAGTTCGAGAACGAAGAGGTCTTCAAATATCCGGTTGGTGTTCATGATGCGGAATCTATCATGTTCGCCGCCAGTTCAGCCCGGTCGAGGAAAGGGAACATGTCTTCAAGCGGGGGCGTCACTATGCTGCCGTCGTCCAGTTTGCGCGAACTCGTACGCGGCTCAAAGCCCTGTGCCTCATCCAGAACGACGTCACACAGATAGGGACCATCACTGGCCAGCGCTTCTGCAAGCCCTGCTGGAAAGTCGGCGCTGGCGAGACGGCGGGCGGGGATGCCGAAGGCGCCTGCCACCGCGACAAAGTCGGGAAAACTGACGCCGTTGTCAGGGCCTTCACCGGCCAGACGACCAAAAAAATTTTTCTGCGATGTGCGCATCGACAAATAGCCGCGATTGTTGAGAACGAAGATCTTGATCGGCAAGCGGTGATGGGCAATGGTCTGCAGTTCCTGCAGATTCATCATGATGCTGCCGTCTCCGGCAAGGCAGATGATTCGCTTCTGCGTTTCGCGCTCGGCGACTGCACCGAACCAGGCGCCGATCGCCGCCGGCAGGTCGTAACCCATCGAGGCGCTGCCTGAGTTGGAGAACATCCGCATGCCGTGCTTGATGGCCCCTGCCTGGAACGGGACGATGGTTGCCGTGGCGTTGCCGCAGGCGACTATGTCTTCGCCATCAAGTCGACCAAATAATTCCTCGATAAAGTGATACGGGTTGATCTTGCCCTTGAACTCTCGCTGCCGAGGCAGCACCGACGGGTAACGGGCGACGCGTTCCTTGCACCAGGCCAGCCATCCGATATGCGCGGGTAGCGGCGCCCATGCCTTCAACTGCTGATTCAGTGCGGCAAGAAAGGGCTTGAGGTCGGCCGTGATGGCCATGTCAGGTCTGACGGTCGGTTTGACAAACTCCGCCGGATCAATGTCGACCTGAATCTTGAAGGCGCGGGGTGCGAAAGCCTGCCAGTTGTAGCTGACCTGACGGATATTGAGCCGGCTGCCGAGGATCAACAGCAGGTCGGCATTTTGCACCGTGAAGTTTCCGGCGCGCGTGCCGATGGTGCCTGGGCGACCGCAGAACAGCGGATCGTCGGAGGCGATCAGGTCATGGGTCCATGCGGTGGTAACGGGGATTCCGAGGTGACGAATCACGACTTCGAATTCGTCAGTGGCCAAGGCGGCGCGGATGCCGGTACCGGCGAGGATCACCGGACGCTTTGCAGCGCTGAGGCGAGCGATGAGTGATGCCATGCCTTCAGCGGCAGGCCGTCCATTGGTCGCCGGCGGCGCGACGAAGCGCCGCAGGGTGGCCGGATTGACCGTTGCGCTTTGGACGTCGATCGGAATATCCAGCCATACTGGACCGGGACGGCCCGAGGTAGCCAACTGCAGCGCCTGGTCAAGATGCCATGCGATGTCTTCTGTACGTTCTACCACGGTGGCATACTTGGTGATGCCGCGCACCATCGGGATAATTTCACTTTCCTGATCGCCCAGTTGGCGCAGCCCGGGTACTGGTGTGGTGGCCAGGCAAGTGGCGCGCTTGACCTGACCCGAGATCACAATCATCGGTAGCGAGTCGGTCCACGCGCCATACACGCCGTTCAAGGCATTAATTCCGCCGGGACCGGTGGTGACGTTGAGGATCGCCGGCGTGCGGGTGATACGTGCATAGGCCTCGCAGGCCATTGCCGCAGCTTGCTCATGATGAAAGCACTGCGGCGAGATTCCGGTCTGGTGGCTCAGCGCGTCATTCAAGAACATGGCCCCACCGCCAGTGACCAGGAAAACATGATGATGGCCACTTTCAGCAAGGCGCTCGGCGAGATAGGTGGCGACGGTACTCATTCGTGTGCGTTCACAAAAAACGATCCTGGATTTCCCGTAACGCCGCGAACACCGTGATAAAGGCCAAGCGCAAAGTTGCAGACTTTTTCGACCCGGTTGGCCTCAAGTGTCATTGTAAGAATCGTCCAAACTGTTGAAATCGCCGCATCGCGCAGAATCCAGGCTGGAAAGAACATGATGTAGCGGCGATAAGTGAGAATTCTATTTCGGGCAATGAAATAGTGCCGATGGGGGCTGTATTCAGTGAGTGAAAAGTTCTTGCCGAAAACCTTTATCGTCCTGTGCGTTCCTATTTGATGTTTTAGACGGGCATTTGTTGACCGTGCAGCCAGATAGCCGAACTTGCGCAATTTCAGGCATACGTCGTGATCAACATAGTCAATGAAAAAATCGTCTGTAAAGCCACCAACTGATGATAGCGCCTGCAAGTCAAAAATGGACCCGGAGGTGACAGTTGTAGTCACGAAGAAGTATCCAGTGTCGGATGATCCGAAGTAGCTGTCTGTCCGTATTTCGGAACCGTCGAATTTGATCAGGGTCGGTGAAACCACTGCTACATTGCGATGCGCTTCGCCGAATTGCTCATGGTGCTTGATTTCGTCGAAATAGCATTCGAGCGGCAGGCTATCCTGATCGAATGTGATCATCTTGTTGAACTGATTTTTGATTCCATAGCGCAGCGCCTGATTCAGCGCGTATGCGATCCCCATGTTCTTGGCGTTAAACATGACTTCACCACTGAATCCCGCGGGCACCGACGAAAGGATCCGTCTTGATATGCCGTGATCTTCATTGGCGATGACCAGCACGAAGATCGAATGCCGGCCAAGGATGTCGATAAGCTCTATCAGACTTTCGTTGGGTCTAAACGAAACGATCACGGCAAACAATTTGGAATTCATTGCTTGCCTTGGACGCTAATCTCTGGATTGCGCCGGGGCATCTGTTCGAGCCGGAAATGTCCATGCTCCATGGAGAATAAGCCGCAGTCCATAAGATTGGTTGCTTGCAACCCTCGGTCCTGGACTAATTGGCTTTGCCAAAAAGGGCCGCTAAGGCAAGATGAATTCTCGGCGGAACATGCGGGTAAATCTTCATGTACACCATTACGAGCGAGCCATACAAACGAATCGCCAGCGGAGGCCTGGATGCCAATACCACCTGCTTAAGCCAGAGAGAGTCCTCATGTGGCGTTGTCGACGCCAAGAATTCCATCAACTTTGCTACATACAGGGCAAGAGAATGGCGACTCGAAAAGTTCTTGTCAAGTTTGGAGCGAGGAAGGTCGGTGCAGCGTTTTATTTTTTCCAGATATTGTTCCGGATCGGCTAATTCCCGTATTAGAAATCCGTTTTCTCCGTCTTTGACAAAGTCACGTGTACCCCCTGAATCGGAACAAACCACACGGCAGCCGCTTGCTAGCGCTTCAAGCGGCATAAGACCGAATCCCTCATGCAACGACGCGTCTATGAAAATGTCAATTGCGCGCAAGCGCCCCGCGATGGACACCTGATCGGCCGGCAAATCTACAACTTGATACATCTCCGCGGGCCACCAGTCTGGAACGGTATAACTCGCCGAGCGAAACAGTACGATCCGATAGTTTCCGGATGCTATCAGTCGATCAAGAATTTCAAACACCATCCCCTGCCCCTTGTCGGGCACGCCGCGCAAAACGGCGCCGACGACGGGAAGGGCTTCCTTCGATTCCTGATTCTTGCAATCATCGGGATAAAAGATGTATTCATTGACGCCCAGCGGCACGCGAGCAAGCAGAACATTTAACGGCAAATGGCGACGTATCATTTGTTCCAGCCAGCAGGAAGTCGTGAGGAAGGCATCCCCAAACTTGAGAGAGTCAATAAACTCCGGGAACCGCATGCCGGCATCGAAATAGGCTTCATAGCCCTGCACAAATTGAACGTGCATCGCACGGCGGGTTTGAGCAAGCTGGGCAACCACGGGCGTCGACTTGAATAGTGTCGACACCACTATTCTAGGCAATACATTGGCGTCGGCGAGAAGGTGGGAATTGGTCGGGTAGAGGAGGAACTCGAAGAGCAGGGGCTCCTGATATGCATTGGGGCCAGAGAGTCGAATATCTCCAACGACGGCGCAGCATGCCCGAATCCCTGCGCGTATCAGTGCATTGCAAAGGGACACAACGACATGTATGCCGCCGACGGATTGATTCACGCCTGGCAGACAGAAAAGCACATCAAGATTGAGTGGCGAAGATTCCAGCTTTCCTTTCCGGATGTTCTTCCTTAGTTGGGCAATCGGCGGACGCTTCGAGCAGCGTTTTGACAATCGCCGGTATTCCTTGCCCCACTTGGACATGAACAAAGCGTAGTTCCGCTTCTTCATTTGAGAGTGTTCAGCCTCGTACCGGAAAGTGCCGGAGCCATAGTGATAAACGTATGCATTCAAGGCCACTACGCCGCGAAGTCCTCTGGAAAAGGCCTTCATGTGCAAATCGGTTTCTTCTCCGTAGCCTTTTCCCCATACGTTGTCGAAGCCTCCCGAACTGGTGAAAAAGTCGCGCCGCACCATAAGACAGTTTCCGACTACGGTGCAGGCATCTACTATGAAATCGCGTGGCGAAAGTTGCTCTGCAGATTCTTTGCACAGGCGGTTCATTTCGACATAGCTGTACCCGCTGAACATTGGTAATGTCAGGTCGGGCGAGTTATTGGATACGGGCGAGCATAGGCATACGTTCGAGTCGTGCTGAAATGCTGCAAGAAGTGAGTCGATACTGCCAGCGGTTAAAAGGCAGTCAGTATTCAGGAACAATAGAAATGGAGCCGTTGAGTGCTGCGCGCCGTAGTTGCACGCTGCGCCAAATCCGTGTTCGGGCCCCGGTGTTTTGACCAGAACCGTCTTGTGAAAGCGCATGGAAATATCGCGTATCAGTTCGGATTGCGCTGCTTCCGAGTCATCGTCGACCAGGATGACCTGTCCCACCGCATCGGAATCGTGGCGAATAACCTCGTCAATGCACCAATCGACCCAGTGCGCAGCGTTGTGAATGGGGATAACGATATCGCAAGTGGTGCCACTACTGGATGGGAATGTCATCTTGACTCGGCGTGCGAAGGGCTGGTTGCGCTTTCGATATCGCCGGTTCCGGATCCTGTTGCCAGCACATGTGGTGCAGTGTCAGGCAGATGGCCACGCAACGCGAACGACGGGTGTTGCGGGGGCACCGAGCGAACCGACAGCGGTCGGGGCAGCAGCGGGAAGTAGTCGAGTGACTGCCGGCGGACTACATGGGGTACCAGCAGTTGGTCGCGGTTTCCGAGGCGCTCGAACAGGCGCCACCACTCGGCAAAGAAGAGGCGGGCGACATCACCATTTCGGAACATGAAAAAGCCCATCTCGAACAGGCCGGCGTGTTCGGGGTGACCTTGTTCTTCCAGAAAGGCGACGGCGCGCCAGATGTTGGCATCGCTGTCCGCTTGGCGGAGAAGTGCTGCCGCCGCTTCCTGATAGGCGCAGTTTCGTTCGGGATGGGGGACGAGGCCGACCGCCCGGCCCGAGCGGGCGAACTCGTCGAAAAATCCGGTGACCGACCCGGTCAGTGCGATGTAGCCGTCGATGTACCCCAGCACCTCATACTTCGAAGAATCCTGAATGGCATCCGCCAGATGCATCTTCAGGTAGCGCGACTGTTGGATCGGATCGGCTGTTGGCTCGACCACGATGACTCGGTCCCAGCCAGCCGAATTGGTGATCTGCCGGTCAGTGAGCAGCACATAGTCGACATGATCGTCCCGGTATTCCGGTGCGGCCGGGGCATCGTAGCCGCCGGTGATGACTGTGCATAGGCAGTACCGCCTCCTCACCGAGTCGACGTCATCTTCGGCGCGGCTCGCTGTGAGTCCCAGGTAATTGAAGCGGGCAGAAAACAACGAAGCCATATCCAGTGGGCGGCCGCGGATGTCGCGGGTCAATGACGGATGCCTGAGGAAAATTGGATGCGGACACCGTGGTTCCCTGGCCCCCATGAAGTCAGCCAGCAGGGACACGCCAGGGTTGATGAGTTCACTATATCGCTCGGCGTACCAGCGGGAGTCGAAAAGCGGGGAGGGATCAGCCATTGCGTTCGCCGGCTGGCTGACATAATGAAGAAGCGGGTCAGTTTGGCTATCCAGTCCGTTCTTGCTCCGGTACCATTTCGACTCGAAAAACGGATTGGGATTCCTATCCTCACTGGCGCCCCGGGTACAGTAATGCTCCCACGCGCTGAGGCCGGTGACTTGCGCGTCTGAATAGGTTTGCAGGTACCATTCGTCCCAGAATAGTGGATGCATCCGATAGCCGAGAAAACAACCGACAGCAAGATAGTGCTCAATCACTTTGTTGGCGTCAGGCTCATGGTCAAGGTGATGCGATGCATAGCTGTCGCAGTCCATGATCTTCTTGGCAAACTCTCGGCATAGAGCCGTAGCTTGCAAGGCCGAAAGATAGGCATGACCCGGAGCGTAGCGGCGAACGAGGCGCACGACCCCTCGATCGATCAATCGGCTGAACGCTTTGGACAGGTTCGTCCATGAAGTCCGCCTGATACGGAAGTCTGGATCGTCCAGTTGATTCTTGCTGACGGATCGGATCGGCAGGATCTTCAAGGTGATGCTGAGCGCTGCATGAAGCAGACCGCCCCGCCACGTCGAGTCCTTCGTCGATCGAGATCCAGATGCGGTGTGCAAAAGTACAGGGGTGCCGCTTAGCCAACCAGCAAGGCGCGCCGGTGCAAGTGCGCTGTCACCACAACACAGCAGCGCTGAGGGACGCAGGACATTGAGGGCAAGCGTGAGGCGGTATGCTTGGCACAGAACCGAATCTGTTGACACGAGGCGCAGATAGTCGCCGCCGAATGGCGTGTCGTCCGCCGCTCTCGGTGCGCTGGTCTCCTGCGTAATTCGGCAAGCGGCTTCCTGCATGCGCATACCTGGCGTGGTCGGGACGGGCACGAGCCAAGCTTCGGGCGGAAACTCTGCTGCCGAGGTTGCGTAATACGCTAGGCGATGAGGCGTGCGGGGCATTGGAACTAGCTTCTCCACATTGGCGATGGTTCGATTGCCAGCTTTGCTTCCATCCGTCGGTTCATCGATATTTTGTACTCTTGCTAGATCTTTTCAAGAACAAGACGAACAATACCTCGGGCCGGTCGTTCCAAAGCGATCAAGCGAGTCTTTGCGTCGTTCTTGCTTAGCCAGGATCTGATCTGCAGCCAACTCACGGGGCTAAGCGTCTTCTTGATCGTTCGGTAATGTGTTTTCGCTTTCCTGGAAAGCGGAGATATGTCCGATACAAGCATCTTTATGACGAATGACCTAAGTCGGATCGGCAGCCACTCGACGGATGGCACGCCGGTATGCAACTCCTTGTAATGAAACCTGGTTGGAAACTCAAGAAAAATATGACCACCGGTTCGTAGAACGCGGAGGTGTTCGAGCAAATATTTCTCAGGATCAGACGTGTGTTCAATTATATGGCACGTCATTACCGTATCGAAGCTGTTTTCAGAAAACGGCAGCAAACCGCCATCATAATGAGCGATGAAAACCTGATCATTTCCGCGAAATCTGTCGCGGCATATATCGCAATATATGCCCAAGACTTCGGTTGCCGTTACCTTGCTGTAGCCCGACTCCAATGCAACCTGAATCTCACCGCCAACCGATGCACCTGAAATCAACAGGTTTCCTTTGCATTCATTTGGAATGATCGGGTCTGTAAAGGCGAAACGAGATCTGTATCCATCCAAATCGAAGAGCATTTTGATTTGGCCTTCAACATAGTCCGGCGACTTTCCCTCGGCCAGGAGATGCCGGGTCAGGATGTCTTTGGGGGCATCAAAATCAGGACTCAATTGTCTATGCCATGTAGTAACTTCAATTGCGCAACAATGCGTGCGATTCTAACTTCCACCGATTGAAGATACACGACACCACCGGCGCGCATGCACCAGGGCCGGCCGCTCGACGCAAAACCAAGACAACACCGCAAGTATCAGCGTTAGAGCAAAACAAACCACGACTATCAGGGCAACGTTCCAATGCAACCGGGATCCCAGATACACCGCTACCTTTTGAGATACGAAGCCGTAAACATAAATCCCATAACTGATGTCTATACGCCAACCTCTAGCTGCAGCTGGCAAGCGCTCCGCCAGCGTAACAACTATATATGGCAACAACAGGATGGACAAAACCATCCATGATTCATGACTGTCAGCTAGAAGCAACCCGAGACACGCAACAACAGCCCACCGCAACCGGCGCACCAAATAGAGTCGCCAACACCACAACGCCGCGCCAGAGAAGAAATAGCCTGCCAGATAACCAATCCGATCAGGAAGAAGGTCAACGTCAAGGCGATCAAAAAACGGCAACCTTGCCGCCCCTATCGACACCGACCAGAACCAAAGCACCAGCCCAAATATCATCAAGGAAAAATAGACCCGGCCGAGATTCCGGCAGCCAAACACAACCCCCATTCCAACCAGGACAAGGTAGACCATCAACTCGTAACGTATCGTCCAAAGCGATCCGTTGACAACATTTGGATAAGTGTTGAAGGAAAAGACACCGGGCAGCAACGCCTTATGTGAATCGCCGAGGGCAGCCAACCAGTACCAGGTCACGCGAGAATCCACCAGATAGCCACTTGGTGCACTTGTCACCAAGGGACCAATAATCAGCGCGCAGATGGCAGACGCGACTAGACTGAAGTTCCGCTCTTCTGTACTCACGAAGGAATCGCCAACTGCCTGATATTGCTGAAGGATCGGGGTGTTATTTGGCCTGTTTTCAGTTGATAGTGTAGTCACTAAATAGATTGACGTATGCTGGCGGATCGCCTATGCTTCGGCGCATGGCCTCACGC
>CAMBRI010000144.1 GCA_945870205.1 Sulfuritalea hydrogenivorans sk43H
AATAGCCGCAGGCAAGGGTTTGTATCGAATTTCTCAAGCCGCCGAAACATATTCCGTGTCAAAGGCTTTGTACACACTGCTATGAGGCTCATCCTGGGCGCGATGCTCGCCTTCCTTCCCCTGCTCGCCTACGCCTTCGCCCAAAAAGGGCAGGGCGGGGCGCTGGCGGGGCAGGGCGCGCCTTTCTCGCCGGACTATGAACCTGCCGCCGATCTGCCGCCGCTGGCGCTGCCGGAGCCTTCCTTTCTCGAAACCATCGGCCTATCCCTGATGGCCGCCACGCGCGGCGAGCGCAACAACAACCCCGGCAATATCCGCCTATCGTCTGCGCCCTGGCAGGGAAAAGTCGGCGGTAGCGACACGGCGTTTGAAACCTTCGCCGATGCCAAGGCCGGTATCCGTGCGCTCGCCGTCAATCTCCGCACCTACCAGAATCGCCACGGCCTGGACACCATCCGCGCCATCATCACCCGCTACGCGCCCGCATCGGAGAACAACACCGCCGCCTATGTCCGCGCCGTGTCCAACGCGGTCGGCCTGGGCCCGGATGATCAGATTGACTTGTCCAGCGACGGCACGTTGACCGCCCTGGTTGCCGCCATCATCACCCATGAGAACGGGCGCAATGTTTACGCCTGGGCGGACATCGCCGCCGCCGTGAGTGCCGCCTGATGTTCGATCCGCTCTCCCTGCTGGCTGCGCTCGCGCCGCTCCTGGTTGAAGGCGGCAAGGCGGCAATCTCGCGCTGGATCGCGCCCGACACCTTCAAGCCATCCACCATTGAACAGTTCTTAGCCGTGCGTCAATCCGATGCCGATCTGTTCCGCGTCATGAACGAGGCCGGCGGCACGAATGCCAGTTATCCGTGGGTTGAGGCCATCGTCAGACTCATGCGCCCCGGTACCGCCGCCATTGTCATGCTCACCTGGGCCTATCAGCACGCCGCCGGGGTACTCGATACGCAAGGCGTCGACAACTTCGCCGCAGCGGTCGGGTTCTACCTGTTCGCCGATCGCACATTGTTTTACGCGCGCCAAGGCCTGAAAAAATGACCCTGCAAGAAATCGCAACTTACGCGAACCTGCTACTGCCGCCCGCGCTCGCCTACATCGTCGCATTGGAGCGCCGCCTGGTGCGCCTCGAAACCCGCCTTGAAGATTTACTCACCCGCCTGGAGCGAAACTATGAATGATCGTTTTGAATTCGACACCGCCGGCAACCTGCGGCACTTCATCGCTGATGAGCTGCGCGCCGTGGTCGCACCCGACCAGATCGCCAGCTATCAGGAAAGCCAGCCCGACGCGCCCGCCGCGCCCGCCAAAGCGAAGAAGGGGGCCAAGAATGAAGAAGCGTAAATCCTCCCGCCGCACGCCGCCGCGCGGTAAGAATGGCCGCTTCAAAAAGCGCAAGTGAAGCCCATTGTTTACATCGCAATCGGTGCGCTGATCGTCTTTTATCTTGGCGGTGCGTTCACCCCTGATCGGGATTTTGAATCGCACAGATGAAAATACTTCGCGGCCTCTCCACCAACCGCACCCAGCCCGCTACTCAGCCCTTCCCGGCAAGTAGCGGGTTTTTCTTTGAGCTGCGCGGGGGCGACATCCTGCACCCATGGGGGAAGGGCGAATGGTTCGCGCCGCCATACTTCGCCTCGATCTGGCGCGCCTGGTGCGCCTGGTGCGTTCTGCCTTTCCTCTCCTGGCGCTTCGGCAACATCGGCGGTTATGTCGGATTCAAGGTCTACGGGGCCGATTCCGAGGCTTACCGCCATTGGATGCCCGAAGGCGACGTCTACGATGGCTCCCAGGCGCTGCAAATGTCCGGTCGGCTATGGGCTACGCTGTCACCGTAAGGCCGGCAGCGCCCGCCCTGGTTGCGCCGCTGCTGTGGGAAGTGGTCAAGGCTGATCCCGAGCTGCCCGCCGGTACCACGTTCGCCCTGTTCCGCCTGCATTGCACTGTCGGCTATCGCTTCCTTGGCGTCTACGCCGGGGCCGAGCTGATCGGCGCGGTAGGCTTTCATGGCAACCTGCTGCACCTGGCCATCGTCCCGGCATGGCGGGGGAAGTGGTATTCCGAGCGGCTGGGGCGTCAGATCGTCGCCTATGGCCTCCAAAGGGTTCCGGCCTTACTCGCCGTCATCCGGCAAGAGGATCGGGCTACTGTGAGGCTGGCGCGGTCGCTGGGCTTCGTTCGGATCGCTGCCGGGAAGTGGGAACAGTGGCAGCTTCCAGCACCAATTCAAGCACCATCACCCGGCGGCGTAGGCGGCTGAGTTCATCGGTGGGACAAATAGGGGACAAAATGTCCTCCTGTTCGCGGCATAGAAGCTGGCCGCAAAATTCGCAATCCTCATCGCCAAAGATCGCCGGCAGCTCGCCGGACGCCTTCGCCCGCTGAATCTTGGAAATGATGTTCCAGCCCTTGGCGTACCATGCGCGCTTGGTGCTGTAGTGGGGAAGTCGGGCAACCTTGTATATCCAAAGTTCTAGTTCACGCACTGAAACCGACACTTCCCCGAAAAGATCGCCCATATAAGCAATCTAATCACGGTTGCATATCTGGAATCTTTAGGCGAGGCGCAACCAGTCGCCGAACAGAAACGCCCTGATGGTATCCCGCAGGCGAGTTGACATAATGCCAATACTGTCTTGATTCGATTGAAAATTATGGCTTGTGTTATGCGAAGCGGCTCCGGCGGCAGGCGGTAACACCGAGGCCGCGAGTAGGGCGGCAACGCGCAACCAGCGTGAACGGTTGCCTGCATCTTTTGCGCGTTCCGCCGCGCACAGGGCCATGACTTCCCCCGGCTCTCTGCCGAGGATTTCGGCAATCATCGCCGCGTGGCCGTCATCAAGGCTGCGGTTTCCTGTGCGCCAATTGCTGATGGTGCTTTGTTTGATCGAAAACCGCTTCATAAACTGATAGTCGGTCTCGCATCCGGCGGCCCGCTTCGCCGCGTCTAAAAGCTCAATTGTTGTCGTCATGTTGGGTACCCCGATAGGCAACGTTACGTTGACAACGCTTATATAGGCCAAGGCAACTCACCTGTCAATGCAACCCAGCGTGGGTTGACGACAACCCGGCATGGGGTGTAATGTCCGCCTCGTCAGCCGGCCTCGCCCGCCGCCGAGGGTACCCCGAGCCACCCAATAAGCTGCCGCCGGCTGACACTTTCAAGCGTTCGGGTCACTTGTTGAGAGGTTCGGGCCATGACCAACACCACCGCATTACAGTCACAGACTGTTACAAATTTCCCGGAAGGATCGTTCACGCCAGTGCCCGATCTGATCCCGTTTTCCCTGGGCGCACCGCCGCCGCCTCACGTTCCGCTGCGAAAGGATGAGATTGTCCGCCGCCTGTGGACGATGTTGGCGACAAACGCGCTCAGTGCGCCCGATGGTGAAGCTGTCCTGGCTGCAATCTATAAGCTGGAAATGCAGCCATGAGTAAAAAAACTCACGCCGAGAGCGAGGTGGAGCGGATCGCCGTGCGGCTGTGGATGCGCGCTCAATCGTCCACATCACGCTCCTTTGACGAGTGGCGCGAAGTGCAACATCACCTGTGGGGCGTGTCGGACGGTTTGCGGATTGTCGGCAAGATGGCGGCCTCGGAGCTTGCCGATGAACTTGGCTTTATGGCCGGCGAGCGCGCAGTTCAAGAGCTTTCGCCGTGAGCGCCCGCGACCTTCCCGCCGCCGTGTCGCCAGCGCCGACTTTGGCCCATCTCTACACCCGGCAAATAGCCCTGTTGATGCGCATCCACGCCAGCGCCAGCGCCGGGCTTGATGAGGCTATCCGCTACGGCCTGCCGCATGAGGCCGTGCTGGCGATGGTGCAATGGGCCGATGAGGGCATTGCCCAGGTACGCGATGTTGTGGCCGCCCAGCTCAAGGAAAGGGCCGCCGGATGAACGACAGCGACGATTACAGCGCGATTGATGAAGCGATGGTGATCCTTGGCCTCGTTGGCGCCGTCATGGCGACCAGCGTGGCCGGCTTTTTTGCTGCCGTGTGGCTCGCATGGTGATCGCCAGCACCGGGCAGCCGTCGCAAGCCCCCTCCAATATTCTTGGTATAGAGAGCAAATCCATACACGCGGCCCGGAAACCATTGCAGGGCAAGGCTCGCCGCGAATCACAGGAATCGAAGTACGCACTTCAAAAACGCGCCCAGCGCATCCTGTGGAATTCCGGCGAGGGCAAGCGGCAAAAGCACCGCGTCACGCATTGCGGACGTTCGATCAAGGGCGAAGTGGTGAATTGCTACCGGCAGGTCGACGGCGAGGGCAGCCGGTTCGCCGGCATCATGCAATGCGGTTCCGGCTGGACGTGTCCAGTCTGCACCCTCAAGATTGCCGAGGCCCGCCGCCGGGAATTGAAGGCGGCGCTGGCCAAGCAAGTCGCTGCCGGCGGAAAGGTGCAGCTCCTGACCCTGACATTTCCGCATGAGTTTGATATGCCGCTGGCCGAGCTGATGGCGAAATTCGACAAGGCGCGGCAGCGGTTCAAGAATTCCCGGACATACAAGCGAATCAGCACCGCCGCCGGTCGCCTGGGCAACGTCGCCAGCCTGGAAGTGACCTACGGACGCAACGGCTGGCACCCGCACCTGCATGAACTGATTTTCTGCGAGCGTTCGATTCAGGGCGAAAGCGAAAAGCTGCCAGAGCGAGACGGCTTCACCCTGCTGCAAGGCGAGGCGCTAGAGCTCGCCAGCCAGTGGTGCAAATCGCTGATCGCCTCCGGCCTGGGCAGCCAGGGGCAGATTTCCGACATGATGGAACACGCCCTGGACTTGAGAGGCGGCGAGTGGGCAGCGGCCTACATCACCGCGTTCGGCGAGGAGGAGGATTGGGGTATGTCCTCCGAAGTGATCGGCAGCGGCAAGGATGCGAACGCCGGCAATGTGACTCCGTTCGGCCTGCTGCGCCTGAGTATCAAAGGCGAGGAAATCCGCGCCGGCAACGAGTGGGTCAACCCTGCGGAAAAGTTCAAGGAATTCGCCGACGCCTTCCACGGCAAGCGCCTGCTGAGCTGGTCGCGTGGCCTGCGCGCTCACTTCGGCATGGATGAGGAAGCCGACAACGCGAAAGAGAAAATGCTGGAAGCTCTGGCACCGGAAGAGTTCGTCGCGACGATGACGCCGGAGGATTGGAAGTTGATCCTGACCCGCGATGCCCGCGTGGAGCTGCTCGAATACCTGCGAAAAGACTGCACCCGGAAGGAAACCGGGCAACAGGACGTCGACGATTTTCTGGAAATGCTCAAGCGCCGTCCCGCTGTCGTGCCGCAAGCATGGTTCTATCAGCCGATGCAACCGCGCCGGCGTGTGGTCTGAGGGGGAAGTATGGCAAATCCGGATATTGGTTTGATCGTCTGTCCCTGCTGCGACTTTGCCGGCGCGCACGTTCGGCAAACCGCGAAGGGTAGGGCTTACATCGTCTGCGACGATTGCAGCTCGCAAACCTTCGCCCGTGGATCTGTTTCCGACGCCTCGATCCGCCGCCGGATGCTGCCGATTGCCGCCGTGCCTGTGCAACCCGATCCAGCACCCGACGCGCCGCCGGAAAAGAAACCGAAGAAACGCACCGCTGCCGCCGTGTCGCCAGCGCCGACTTCTGAACCAAAGACCGGAGGATTCGGAAATTGGCTGAACCTGTGACCACCGAAGAAAAGCCCGCCGCGCTGCCGCCTGAATTGGCCGCGCTGCAAGCCGAGGCAATCGCCCTGGAAGGCGAACAAGCAACGCCCGCCGAAGTAGGGGAGGGCGCGGCACCTACACCGCCGATTGATTACCTGTCCGACGCAAAGGGACTGGTCGACATTGCCGCCGAAGCTCTGGCGGCCTTTTATCCTTCAACCGCGCCGATCCTGACCACGGAAAAGCGCGGACGCATTGCCGGCGCGCTGGCACCCGTTCTGGAAAAGTACGGCCTGGACATGGCCGGCATCTTCGGCAAGTGGGGCGCGGAAATCGGCCTTGCCTTCGCCTGTGCGCCGATTGCCATCCCGCTTGCTCAAGCCATCCGTGCGGATCGCGCCGCGGCTGAGCGCCTCAAGATTGCCGACGCACCACCACCGCCGCCCGCCGGCCCGACCGCCGCCACCACCGCCGCGCCGCCGGCCTCTGACCTTTACTCGAAGGTATGAGTCTGGTCGACGTCACCCAGGCGGCAGATATTCAGGCCGTCTTGGGCGCGTCGGGTACCGGCAAAAGTCACTACGTCAAGGCCGCGATTCGCAAGGATCGCCGCCTCCTGGTGTGGGACATCGAAGATGAGTATCCAGACCTGCCCGCCCTGGCATTGTCCGCGCTGCCCGCCGCCTTCGCCGGTCGCAAGGCCCGCCGCGCAAAATTCATTTGCGCCGCCGACGCCAACACCCGAGCGCGCGAGTTTGACCTGTTCTGCCGAATCGCCTTTGCCGCCGGCAACCTGCGCCTGGTTGTTGAAGAGCTGCGATTCGTCACCACGGCCAGCCGTGCGCCCGATGGCTGGGCCGCCATCACCCTGCGCGGTCGGAAGCGCGGCATCCGCACCATCGGCACCAGCCAGCGGCCCGCGCAGATTGATAAAGACTTCCTGGGTAATTGCACCCTGATCCGCTGCGGCGCGCTGGAATACCCCGAGGATCGCAAGGCCGTCGCGCCAATCCTGCGCGCCTCCCTGGATGAAATCGCCGCCCTGTCGGGTTACAGGGCTTTGGAGTATCGAAGGGCTTAGAACCTGTAGATCAGCGGCGCGGCGCGTCCGCTGCATCGCCAAGTTCTAACGTAACACCCCTTGCGCGCCGGGCGCCAGTCCGGAAAATGCGCCTCATGGTTCGGGCCATCTGAAAAGGAAAAACCGTGAACCATATCCTCAAAGTCGCTGCCATCGCCATCGTCGCGGTCGCCATCGCCAAGCGCGTCCCCGTCCTGAACACCCTGGTTTAAGGGGTTCCGACATGGGCCAGCAATATCGCATTAAGCGCCGGACGCACAGCGTCAACCTCGTTGAAAACAACGTCACCACGCTGGATTTGCCGCGCGGCTACGATGTTGAAACGCTCTATTTCGACTTGCAGGGCACCGCCAATATCACCACGGCGGGCGCAGCGGTTCGGGCGATGGCACCGTGCCAGCTCATCAAGCGAATCGAACTGATCGCGGACGGCAAGAACACCATCGCCAGCATCCCCGGCTGGGCACTGGTCAAGAATTTTGGCCGCGAGCAGCATGGCCTGATGACGCCGCCCACCGGCTTCGCCATCGCCGCCTACGCGGTCGCCCTGTTCGGCACCCTCGATCAATGCCTGATTGACGGCATTCGCCCGAAGGATTCCAACCTTCGCACCTCCGGAATGAGCCTGTTGCAGCTCCGCATCACCACCGGGGCCGCTGCCGATCTGCTGACGGGTGCGCCGGTCGGCACCATGACAGCGTTCGCGCTCGACGTGGGCACCGTGGAAACCATCGAACTGCCGGACGCCAAGGGCGCGGTCACTTCGCCGCTGTACCTGCAAAAGCGCAGTTATCAGGACATCGCCATCCCGGCGAGCAACGCCAATCAGCAAATCGTGCTGCCCATCGGCAACGCGCTGCGCGGCGTCATGCTGCTGGCGACGGTTGCCGGCGAGCCGAGCAATGCGGTTATCAACAATATCCAGCTCGCCAGCGGCGTCGACGTTCGCGTCAATCTGCCGGGCCGGATGTTGCAGCGTTCCAACGCGATTGACGCGCCGCCTATCGGCATCCTCTCCGGCACCACGAGCTGGGCTAGTTCATCGGTCAATCCGACCGGCCTGTATGTGGTCGACCTGATGACCAACGGCCCGCGCGATTGCTCTGTCACGAATGCCTGGGACTTGAGCAAGGCCAGCGAAGCAAAGATGATTCTGGATGTGACCGGCGGCGCAACAACGCAAATCACCGCCGTTACCACCGAGTTCATTCAGTAAGGCGGCTGCCGTGTCCTTCGTCGCTGACTTCATCGGCGGCGCTGTGGAAGCGGTCGGGAGTGTTGTTGATTCGGTCGCCTCGACCATCGGCAATGTTGTCGACTCCATCGGGAGTAACCCTCTCGCCGCCATCGCCGCCGCTGCGCTCGCCATCGCCACAAGCGGGGCGAGTCTCGCGGCCGAGGGCGTGGTAGCGGCAGCCGATGCCGCCGCCTACGTCACCGCATCGGAAGCGGCTGCGACGTACAGCACCTTCGAAGGCTTCGCCACCGTTGCGGCTGAGTCGGTCGTATCGCCTTCCACCTGGGCAGCGTTCGGCACCGAGGCCAGCACCGCCGGCATGTATTCCAGCGCAACGGCGGCAGCGGTTAATACCACCGTTGCCGACTATGCCGCCGCGGCAGTTGCCGGGGAAGCGACGGGCGCGGCTACCGCGTTCTCTTACTTGCCGGTTTCCAGTCTCGGCCCGGCTGTCTCTGCCGGGTTTCTCGAAACCGCGCTTGAAGTCGCCAAGGGAGTGAAGAAAGCCGTGGACACTGTCCGGATCGTCAACACCGCAACACAGCAGCAATCCATCGTGCCGCGCAATGCGCCTGTGCCGGTCGGCTGGGCGGTGGACGCCGGCTGGTCGCCTTCGCTGGGCGATTCCGGCGCCAAGTATTCCTACGATCCCGCAACGGGGGCTTTGATGCTGCAATCCTCAACTTCGCCGGAGGCCGCCGCTGTCGTGCCGGCCTCCGGTACCGTGCCGCCCCTGGTCGTGCTTGCCGCGCTCGCCGGCGCTGTTTTCTTCCTGGTCAAGTGACATGGACGATTTTTCTGATTCCGCGCTGTTCCTTCCCGATCCCGGCTATTCCGCGCCATCGCTGCAATCCGGATGGTCGCTGTCGCAAGGATTGAAGTCTGCGGCATCCACTGTGACCGAGATTTTCGGGGCTGGCTTCGGCGTCGTGTCCGCCCTGGATAACTTCAGCTATGCCCGCGATTCGCGCAGCCTCGACCTATTGGAGCGTTCCGCCGCCATCGACATCAACCGGACATTCACCGGCGCAAAAATCGACATCGCCCGCGCCCAGGCCAATGCAGCGGTCAATGCCGCGAAACGCGGGGAGGCGGCTTCGGGGTATGACCTGTCCACAATCCTGGGCAACGTCAACGCGCGCATCGCCGGCATGGGTTCCGGCAACTCGCTGATGCTCTGGCTGACTGTGGCCGGCGTCGGCATTGCCGCGCTGCAATTCTTCAAGGGGCGCAAGTGAGCTGGTTTGATTCCATCGTGTCGGCTGCGGAAACCGCCGCGCAGCGCGCCAAGAATTTCGCGGATTCCGTGCTGCCCGACTTCGCCAGCATGCCCACCGTGAGCAATCCGGTCGTGCTGATGGTCAAGGGGTCGGATGCGCTCATGAAAAGCGCCGTCGCCGCCTCCAACGATTTCAATATCAGGGCCGCCGGCTATGAGCCGTTCGCCAAGCTGCCCGCCGATTACCTGGCGCCCGATGAGCAATATTCCAGCGACGTGCAATCCCACAACCTGGCTACGCGGGTCGCCAACTATGCCCAGGCCATGGCGTCAAAAGTATCGGATGCGGTCGGCGCTGTGGTCGACGTCGTCACGCCTGCGCCGGGTTCCATGCCGCTGTGGGTCAAATTCACTGTGGCCGGCGCTGTCGTGATCGGTTCCGCTGTCGTGCTTCAATCACTCATGCAAGGGGGCCGCCGTGCAGCGTAGCCAACACCCGTTCAACGGTCTGGAACAAGGCCCGGATTTCGACCGCGCGCGGTCAATGATCGCCACGCCGTTCCAATACGTCGACATCGCGCTCGACGTGGCCGGCGTCAATCAGATTTTCAACGTGTCCGGGGATTTTCTCTACGTCGACGCCAGCTCCACCGGCCTGGTCACGCTTGAGCTGAACAATCAATACAACGATCCCAGCGCGCCGTTCCAAGTGTCCGCCGGCTTCGGTTTGCAGGCGCTGTTCAAGCAATTGAAGCTGACCTGGGCAGCGCAAGCCGGGAAAAAAATCCGCCTGATGTATTCGACCGGCGACAAGGTCGTCCCGACGAATTCGACAACGATCAGCGGCAGCGTTGTTGTTTCCACATCCGGCTACACCTACGGCGCGGCGTACAGATCCATTACCACGCTGGCCGCGAATACCCCGGATACTATTTTTACTCCCGCAGCGAATGTCAACGGCGCGATTCTATGGTCGGGCGCTTATGTAATGTCGTCGCTCGGCGGCACTGGTGTTTTCATCGCAAAAACAGCGGCGCCCGCGTCGATTATCGACGGCGATGTAATTTTGTCTCCGACGAATTTCAATGTAGGCGGGGGCAACAATTTCGGCATGTCGATTGATGCGCCGGTGAAAATAGCCGCAGGCAAGGGTTTGTATCGAATTTCTCAAGCCGCCGAAACATATTCCGTGTCAAAGGCTTTGTACACACTGCTATGAGGCTCATCCTGGGCGCGATGCTCGCCTTCCTTCCCCTGCTCGCCTACGCCTTCGCCCAAAAAGG
>CAMBRI010000145.1 GCA_945870205.1 Sulfuritalea hydrogenivorans sk43H
TTGACGAGTTGGCTCATGGCAAGCTCCTCAGAAGCGTTCGAAATCCTGCTCGTCAGCGGATGCCTTGAAGGACTTGGCACTGGCGCGGGGGGCAGAAGATGCAGCCGGCCGGGGGGCTTTCGCCGTCCCGCCAGAACCGACTTTTCGGGCGGCCGTATCGAGACGGAAGAAGCTCATCAGTTCCTGCAGTTGCGCGGCTTGTCCGCCCATTTCTTCGGCGGTGGCGGCCAGTTCTTCAGAAGCCGAGGCATTCTGCTGCGTGGCCTTGTTCAGTTGGCCCATGGCGCCGTTGATCTGGCCGACGCCGGCACTTTGTTCTTGCGACGCGGCGGCGATTTCTTCGACGAGGTCGGAGGTCTTCTTGATCGAGGGCACCATTTCGTTGAGCAGATGACCGGCACGTTCGGCCAGCTTGACCGAGGAACCGGCGACCTGGCCGATTTCCTGCGCGGCGACCTGACTGCGTTCGGCCAGTTTGCGCACTTCGGCGGCGACGACCGCGAAGCCCTTGCCGTGTTCGCCGGCGCGAGCGGCTTCGATGGCGGCGTTGAGGGCCAGCAGGTTGGTCTGGTAAGCGATGTCGTCGATGATGCCGATCTTCTGGGCGATCTGCTTCATGGCCTCAACGGTGTCGTTCACCGCCTGACCGCCTTCGGTGGCTTCGGAGGCCGATTTGTTGGCCATGCCGTTGGTGACCTTGGCGTTCTCGGTGTTCTGCGTGATCGAGGCGGTCATCTGCTCGATCGAGGCGGTGGTTTCTTCGACCGAGGCGGCTTGTTCGGAAGACGACTGCGACAGCGATTGGGCGGTCTGCGAGACCTGGCCGGCGGCATTATTCAGCGCATCCGAGGCGACATTCACTTCGGAGATGATCTGCGTCAGCTTGTCCACCATGGCGCCCATGGCGCCCATCAATTGGCCGGTTTCATCCTTGCTGTCGGCCTTGATTTTGATTGTCAGGTTGCCTTCGGCGAGTTCGTTGGCGGCGGCGGCGGCTTCCTTGACTGGCTTGGTGATGCTGACGGTGACGAACCAGGCAAACAACAGCGCGATCAGGATGGCACCCGTCGACAGCGCGAGGATCAGGGTTTGCGTACCCTCGGCGAGATCATCAGCTTGCTTGCCGGCCTTGGACATCAAATCAGACTGGAAGGTGATCAGCTCACCGACCCCCTTGAGGTAGTCGCCTTGCGATTTGCGCACCTTGGTGGTCAGAATGTCGACGGCCTCATCGCGCTTGCCGGCCTTGAAGGCATCGAGCACCAGATTCTGGTCGGCGACGGAGAGCTTGCGGGCTTCCATCGTTTTGGCAAAAACCTTCTTGCCTTCTTCGGACGTGATGAGCTTTTCCAGTTTGTCGAAGATTTCACCGGTGGCCTTGCGGGCGGCCATCAGGCGATCCAGTTCCTGCTGGGCGGCTTCAGGTGTCTTGACCAGCATGGCGTTGCGGATGGCGCGTGCGGTAATGTTGATCTGATCGACCGCGTCATTGGCCATGACGGTTTTGGGAAACTTGTCGGTCACCATATTCTCGATTTCGCTATTCAGCGCACCGAGCCGCAGGTAGGCCAGCACTGAAATGATTACCAGCAGCAAAATCATCAGGCCGAAGCCGATGCCAAGACGGACGCCGATTTTTAGGTTCTTGAACATGGTGTGCTCCTTTTTTCTGGCCGGAATGGCCAAATCAACATTAAAAGTCGGTGCTGGCGGGACGGCAATTGCGTTCCATTTAGTGTGCTTCGAGGGCCGGGGCGGCGTGTGCGATCGGGTGGCGGCGCTCTTCGGTCTGGCTGGCCAGTTGCGTGAGGGCCTGGACATCCAGAATCAGTGCGACTTCGCCGCTGCCGAGAATGGTGGAGCCGCCGATGCCGCGCAGATGCTTGAACAGACTGCCGAGTGGCTTGATCACAGTCTGGAACTCGCCGAGCAACTGGTCGACCACGATCCCGGCCTTGCGCCCGGCGGCGGAGATCACGACGACGTTTTCGCGGGTAGGCGGCGCGCCTTCGACATCGAAGAATTCGCGCAGACGGATGAAGGGCAAGACTTCGCCGCGCAGGTTAAGCATGTGACCGCGCGTGGCGTCGTCGCGCAGTTCGAGGCATTCGACGACGCTGTCGAGTGGAATCACGTAGGAATAATCGCCCACCGAAGTCAGGAAGCCGTCGATGATGGCCAGCGTGAGGGGCAAACGGATGACGAAGCGCGAGCCGACGCCGACTTCGGTCTTGACGTCGACCTGGCCGCGCAAAGCCTGGATATTGCGACGGACCACATCCATGCCAACACCGCGACCGGAGAGGTTGCTGACTTTCTCCATGGTGGAGAAACCTGCTTCGAAGATGAGGTTGACGATCTCTTGCTCTGACAAGGTTTGGCCAGGCTGGATGATGCCTTTTTCGATGGCCTTGGCCTGGATCTTGTCGGCTTTGAGACCGCCGCCGTCGTCCACGACTTCAATCACGATGCTGCCGGAGTCATGGAAGGCGTTGAGTTCGACGCGACCCTTGACCGGCTTGCCGTTGGCGGCGCGCACCTCGGCCGGCTCGATACCGTGATCGAGTGCGTTGCGCACCAGGTGCATGAGCGGGTCGCCAATTTTTTCGACCACCGACTTGTCGAGCTCGGTTTCGGCACCGCTGATGATGAGGTCGATGTCCTTGCCGAGTTCCTTGGAGACGTCACGCACGACGCGGTTAAATTTGTTGAAGGTCTCGCCGATCTGCACCATGCGCAATTGCAGGGCGGAATCACGGATGTTTTCGACCAGACGCGATAGCACCGAGGTGGCTTCGACCAGTGTGCCCTGGCCGCTCTTCTGTGCCAGCAAGTTGGCCGAGGCACCGGCAATGACCAGTTCTCCCACCAGGTCGATGAGCTGGTCGAGTTTGTCGGCGTGCACGCGGATCAGGTTGGATTCGGCAGCCTTCTTTTCGGAGACGACCTTCTGCTTAGCGGCAGCGGCTTCGACCAGTTCGGGCTGGATGGTGCTTTGCTGCACCAGAATGTCGCCTAGCTGGGGAGCAGGCGCCGTCCCGTCAGCGCCGACTTTTGAATCGGATTGCGTCTTCAGGCCGCCGTCGAGCTCTTCCTGGGTGAGCGCGCCGCTTTTTACCAGGATCTCACCCAGTCGCATGGTTTCTTCGGGCAGGGCTTCGATCAAGCGCAGAAAGTCGGCAACCTTGCTGTTGGGCGGCAGGATGTACAGGTCGCAGTCGTCGCGACAGAATTTGAAGACGTTTTCGATCTGTTCCTTGCTTGCGTGTGAGCGCAGGGTGATCTCGAACCCCAGGTAGCATGATTCCGGGTCCATCGCATCGGCTGGCGGTATCGCATCGCAGAGTGTTTCCAGGTGAACGATCTCGCCCAGATTCAGCAGGTAACGCAGGAAGGCAAGCGGTTCCATGCCGCCCTTCAATACGTCGCGACCAAAGCGGATCGATACATGCCAGCAATCGTTGATCGCCGTATCGCCACCCGTACGCTCGACGGTGTCAACACTCGCCTCGGGCATCATGGCATCGCGTTCGAGGGCGATTTCCTCCGGGGCATTGGTGAAGCCGCGCAGTGTCTCGGCGGTAGATTCACCGGCCTGCTGCAGAGATTCGTCTTCGTCCATGTGGCCTTGATCGACGCGGTCGAGCAAGGCGCCAATGTGGTCGCAGCCTTGCAGCAAGGCGGTGATGATGTCGCTGCTGAGAGAGATTTCGCCGTTGCGCAGCTTGTCGAGCAGGTTTTCGAGAATGTGGGTGAATTTCTCGATGTGGTGGATTTCCACCACGCCCGACGCCCCCTTGATGGTGTGGGCGGCACGAAAAATCGCGTTGAGGGTGTCGGCATCCTTATCGCCCTGCTCCATGCGCAACAGGCCGTCTTCCAACGCAGCGAGTTGTTCGCGGGCTTCCTGGGCAAAGACGCTACAGAGTTCGTCCATGTTTGTATCCTCAATTGCCGGCTGGAATCACCATGGGGTCGCCAAAGAAGCTGTCCATGTTGTAAAAGTCGATGACGTCACGCACGACCCGGTTGTGCGCGACGATGCGCAGGGTGCGGCCCAGCCGCTGACATTCGCGCTTGGCCATGACCAGCAACTGGAAACCGGCGGTATCCATCTCATCGACAAGCGAGAGATCGAGCACAAGGACCGACGCGGCCTGCAGACCCGCCATCAATTGCTCCTTGATCTTCTGCGCGGTGTAGATGGTCATTGGTGTGTCGATGGTCAGATGCACCGCACCGTCGGCGGTGGTCTGGGATGCGTATTGGGTCATAGCGATTGCTCCACGGTGTGTGTCAGAACAGTTCGATGCTGCTGCCCGTCGGCTGGCTCACCTGTGGATCTTCCTCGGCGAAGGATTGCAGGGCGCGAAAAGTATCCCGGCTGGCCTGGTCAAGCTGATCGAACAGATGGCCGGCCTGGTGGCTGTCGCCGGCCTTACTCGCTGCCGATATTTGGGCGGCCACTTGGTGGAACCTGACGTGGGGCGCTTCGATGGCGCGGAAGGCGGGGGAGTCGGCGAAGTCGCGCCGATTGGCGTAATACCACTGGCCGAGGCGGCACGTCTCGTGCACCTGTTTTTCGGTGGCCTCGGTGGCCTGCTGATCGATCAGTTGCCCGCCGAGCCCAAGGCGGAACTGCAAATGGTCGATCTTGATCAGCTCGACCCAGGAACGGTGCGCAGCAATGTCGATGGTGCCGCCCGCCCGTGTCATGGCACCGTCCAGCATCACCATGGCTTCTCGCACTTCCAGGCCGAAGTTGGCCAGCGAGCCGGCACGCTCCGACATTGCGCCGACGTTGCTCGATGCGTCGGCCAGCCCGGGGCGTATCGCCGCGACGATCTCGGTGATGTCCTTGGCTGCGGTGGCCGATTGGTCGGCCAGTTTGCGCACTTCGTCGGCAACCACGGCGAAGCCGCGGCCGGCCTCGCCTGCCCGCGCGGCCTCGATGGCCGCGTTGAGGGCCAGCAGATTGGTTTGCTGGGCAATACCCTTGATGACACCCAGAATGCCATCGATACTGCCAAATTGCTGGCCGAAAGATTCGATATTGCCGGCGATCACATGGGTTTCCTGGCCGATCTGCTCGACGCTGGCGATCAGCGTCTCGACCGATGACTGTTCGCAGCGCGCGGCCATGGCGCCTTCCTGGAACATCCTCCGTTCGGCTTCGATGTGTTCGTGCAAGGCTGCCAACGAGCCCTGCAAGGCCTCGGCCATACCGGCCACGCTAACCAGTTCGCCGGCTACCTTGCGCAGCCAGTGGTTGCTGGCCATCAGTTCGGCGGCGCTGGCCACTGCCGCCTGTTCGCGTTGGCGGCTAGTGGCCAGCTCGGCTTCCAGCGCGACGATGCGCGCGCGAAGCCGATCCGCTTCGGAGGACGATTCAGTTTCCCGGTCGGGATTGGCATACAGGATTCGCGCGAACAAGCCAGGCTTGCGTTGTGAAGTTTGGCCTGAAGCGCCGTTACTGCTGCGGTTGTCCACAAGATTCCCCGGTTTTCCTGTGCCGCCGTCATCGGCCGATTAGCCAACGGGACGGCGCGCAGAGTATTTGGTTGTTAGCGGGGATGCTAGGCGAGTAGGCGCGCTGTGGATATACCGGGGAAGCGGTAGTGGCGCAGCGTCAGATCAGGCCACTGCCGATGACGTAGCGGGTGAGGTCGACGGCGTTGTGCAGGTCGAGCTTGCGCATGATGTTGCGGCGATGCACCTCGACCGTGCCGGTGGCAATGCCCAGTTGGGCGGCGATTTGCGGCGAGTTCATGCCCTGGGCGACCAGGCAGAGCACCTGCTGCTCCCGGTGGCCGAGCAGAGGATGTGTCCGCCCCTGACGCTGGTTGACCATTGCCCGGGTGGTGGTGTCGGTAATGCTGGCGCACAGGTACTGGTGGCCGTTGCCAACGGCTTCGATCGCCCGCAACAGTTCCTTGCCGCCTTCGGCCTTGGTGACGTAAGCCGAGGCGCCGGCGGCCATCATGTCAATCACATACACGTGATCGGCGTGCGTGGACAGCGCGATCACCTTGATGCCGGGACAGGCGGCATGCAGTTCCCGGGTGGCTTCGACACCGTTGATGCCGGGCATGGCGATATCCATGCAGACGATATCGGGGACGAGCTGGCGGGCCAGGGCGATGGCTTCTTCGCCGTTACCCGCTTCACCGACCACGAGGATGTCGGGCATCTGTTCCAGCAGCATGCGCAAGGCTTCGCGGAAGATGCGGTGGTCGTCGACCAGCAGCACGCGAGCGGTCATGGCGGCTTCTCCCTTTGCTCAAAAGGGGCGGTGACATGGATACGTGTTCCGCCATCCGAACTGGACTGAATGTCGAGTGTGCCGCCGAGGAACTCGGCCATTTCATGCAGGGTGATCAGGCCCAGTCCGGCATGGCTGCCCGGCTGATCCGGCACGAAGCCGCAGCCATCGTCGCTGATCGTGAGATCGATCTGCGCCGTGTCGATGGCGAGGTTGATAATGACCCGCGTGGCCCGGGCATGCTTGGCCACGTTGGTCAGCGCTTCCTGGACGATGCGGAACAGCATCGATTCCACTTCCGCCGGGGGCCGGATAGCCTCGCGGGCGTGCTCGAAGGCGACGGTGATGCCGGTGCGGTGCGAGAACTGGCTGACGTAGGCTTCGATGGCGTCCACCAGACCGGCGTAATCGAGGGCCGGCGGGCGCAGGTCGGCGCAGATTTCGCGGATGCCGAGGGCCGTATCTTCAAGCAAGCCTCGGTTGTCCGCCACAACTTCGGCGACCCGTTGCCAGTTACGCTGATTCAGCGCCAGGTCGACGGTATCCAGGTTGATGGCGATGGCGGCCAGATTCGGGCTGGTGCTTTCGTGCAAGGCATGCGCCAGGCGCCGCCGCGCGGTTTCCTGCACCGCCACCAGACTGTGCGACAACGTCGCCAGCCGGCGGCTGCTCTCTGTCTGCGCGCGTTCCGCCGTGACCCGCTCGCTGACGTCTAATGAGACGATGATGAAATAATCCATCGCACCGCTGTCATCAAATACCGGTACGATCGTCGAGTGAAACCAGATTTCATCACCGGTTGTATCAATCACAGCAGCTTCCTGGGTGATTACCTCCCCGGTTTCTTTTGCCCTGTTCAGATTCCCGATCATTTGGTTCTTGAATGACTCGGGATAAAAATCAAACGGATAAGGTTTGCCATAGAGCGGTGTGACATCGTCGATCTTCAGGCCTCTTATGCCGGCAGTGCTCATGTACTGCAAATTGAAGTCAAGGTCGACGATCTTGGTACAGGCAGGGGAATACTCCAGCCACATGCGGTGTCTTTGTTCGAGAGCCCTTAGTTTCTCTTCCGCCTGCTTGCGCGCACTGATGTCGCGAAACAGGCTGCTGGTGCGTGGCGTGCCAAGGGCATCGCGGAACAGCGTCGAGACGACCTCGACCGGGAAGATGCTGCCGTCGGCGTGCCGGCAGCGCAGCTCGCCGCGAAAGGTGCCGGTGCGGCTGCGTTCCTCGAGCGCGGCTGGCAAGCGCGGGTCGGTGATGTCCATGACGCCGGCCCGGCCAAGGGCGCGTAATTCCGCTTCGCTGTGGCCGAACAGGCGGCAGGCGGCCGGATTGGCGGCGTCGATGCGGCCGTCGGGCCAGGCGAAGAGGATGGCCTCGTCGCTCTTGTCGTAAATCAGGCGGAAGCGGGCTTCCGACTCACGCCGTTGATTTTCGGCGTTGCGGAGCGAGGTCACCATGCCGGCAAACGAGTCGGCCAGTTGGCCGACCTCATCCGTGCCTGCGCTGGGTATCGGCAGCGCGAGGTTCTTCGTCACGGCGATCTCGCAGGCACGGTCGCGCAGCGCGGCGAGGGGTTCGACCAGCGCCCGGGCATTGCGCCGGGCGCGCAGCACGATGACGATGAGCAGCATCAACGTGGCCAGGGCGTATCCGCCCAGCAGCGGCAGCAGTTTCGTCCAGATGGACTGCGGCCGGGCGGTCACCAGCAGGTCGAGCGGGCCGGCGGCAACGACCGCTTCGCCTTTGAATAGGGGCGCCGGCCAGGCATCGGTCCTTGCCGGAACGTCACCGGGGCTCGCGCTCGGCCGCAGTGCGACCGACGCCAGGTTCAGTTCGTCGGGCAAGGGTTGCAGCAGTTCGTCGAGGTCTATCCGCGCCACCAGCAGACCCTCGGTGGTGCCGGTGTAGGCGAAGGTGATGCCCTGGTAGATAAGCCACTGCTGCCGGCCGTTGCTGACCTGCCAGGCCTGGCGCGGCTTGCCGTCGGCCAGCACCTGGGCGAATTCCGGCCGGTCGGCGCCGCACTCGGCCAGGGTTTCGCTACCCGCCAGCAGCTGGCCGTTGAGATCGCAGAGCGCTAGGCCGTTGGCGGCGGCCAGGGGAAAACGGTAGTGCTGCAGAAAGGGCCGGGCGTAGGCGGCGCGGCCGCCGGAGTCGAGCAGCGCGGTCGCGAACATCGGGCTTTTGGCCAGTTCATCGAGCGTGTTTGCCACTACCCTGAGTGGGGCCTCCACACGTTCCACGGCGATCTGTACATCATGATGCAACGCCGTCCCGACCGCCTGCCGCTCGGTCTGCACGAGGATGGCCACGGAAACGCCAGCGACCAGCAACACGGAGAGCAACGCAATGCTCACGGCGCGCAGCGCGAAGGAATTGGCCAGGCTGCGCCGGGACCACTGCCGAAGTGCGTCGAACCTCATGTGCCGCCTAAAGCTTGCCGGGCTTGCCAGCCGGCAGGGGTTCGATGGCGCCATCGGCCGCGAAGCGGGCCATGAAGACGTCTTCCGGCCCGAGCGCGTCGTGGCGTGCCGGCGTGAAAGGGTGTTCGAAGTGGCGCGTTACGCCCCGGTAGGGGCCGAGTTGTTCCAGTGCAGTGCGGATGGCGGCGCGATCGGTGTTGCCGGCCCGGTCGATGGCGCGGGCCAGCAGATGCACGAGATCGTAGGCGTGCGCCACACCGACCGGCGAAGCCACCGCGCGCGGGTTGTCATGGCCGGTGATTGGCCGCAGTCCGGCCAGCAACTTGGTGGTGGCGGGGTCGGACTTGCCGATAAAGCTGAAGGTCTGCACCATCGACACATCGACTTTGCGCAGCGCCGCCTCGGTGGCGTCAAAGAAGCGCCCCGCAGTAACTCCCCAATGGGCGATGACCGGCAGGCGCTGCGCCGCCGGCAAGGCAGCCAGTTCATTGACCAGGACAACGCCTTCCTGCTCGTTGGCGATATGGAGCAGCGCCTGCGCCCCCGTCGCCAGCAGGTTGCGGTACTGGAGCAGCAGACTGGTTTCGCCGAAGTTGTACCACTCGATGCCGACGATTTCCAGATTGGCGCTCCCGGCGGCGCGTTCTGCCGCGCGCAGCGAGCTGCGGCCCCAGTCGGAATTCGGCAGCAGCAGGGCGACCCGCTTGGCGCCACCCTTGCCGGCCTGGCGCAGCATGGCCTGCATGGCCCAGCTGTCGCGCAGGGACAGGCGGAACACGAAGTTGGGCGAATAGCCGTTGTCGGTAATCGGATCGGCGGCGGCCCAGGGGTCGAGGTAAGGCATCGGCAGGCGATGAATCTCCGGCAGCAGGTCGATGGCCACCGGGCTGTACTTGCCGCACATGACAGCGACCACCGCCGGATCGGCCGCAGCTTCGCGAAGGTGGTTGCGGGCGCGGGCCGGCACGCCGCGATTGTCCCGGGTGACGATCTCGAGCGGGCGACCCAGCACGCCGCCGGCGGCGTTGATCTCGCCGGCAGCCACCTGCGCGCCGGCGTGGATGGCCTGGGCAGACGTGCTGCCCGGAATGCCGAATTCGGCGTCGATGACCAACTTGATGGCCTGTCCGAGTGACGGTAGCGGCAATAGGGCCAGCAGGACGAGAAATAGTAGGTATGGCAGGCGAGTCATGGGCTGGGCGGCAGGCGAGGGAAACCGAAACGAAGCATCCTATCAATCGGGCTGCTTGGTGAATATACCGCCTATCCGGTAGCCAAAAATAAGATGTTCCGCAGTAAATGCACTGTAGTAGTTCGGAGACTATCGCGTTCTTGGTTAAGGTCGGGTCCGGCTATAGCGTCAAGTGACAAGCGGCCATTCGCCGCCAACGGCCGGTGACCGGCGCATTGCCGCCCGACACAGACCATCGGACCAACGGCAGCACTGGCCGTGCTGCTGTCTGTGGGTTATCGGTCCGTGCGACTGCTCGACTCAGTAACCCGTCGTTCAGAGCTTCAGCAATTCAAGCCCGCCAACGGCAGCACCCGCTGCACTGCCGACGTTGACAGGGAGAGTCTGAACGGCTCTTCAGGTCGATTAGAGACACTGATCCAGTACGGCCTGTCAGATTACGTCGTCGCTAGGACAGCTAACCTGCCTGGCATGAATCCCGTAGTTTCCGCTCGGTTTTTCGGCGAACCAGCACCGTGACCAGACTAG
>CAMBRI010000146.1 GCA_945870205.1 Sulfuritalea hydrogenivorans sk43H
CTAGTTTGACTTGGCTGTTTGTGCTCTTGCCGCTTCTGGTGACCGGAGTGTGGTGGGCCAGCGGCCGCCTGATGGGATCGCCGAATTGGGCCCGGGGAGTCTTGTTTCGCCACCTCGGTTATGCAGCCTTGATCTGGATGATTGGTGGAATCGCGCTGCAGATGCCCGCGTTTAATCCCAATTTTCACGTTGTGTGGAAGCGCGAACCGGCAAATTAGCCCTCGCCCGGAGGGGGCGCCCAAATGAACTTTTGATTTGCAAAATGGAAATTGATCGATTCGGGCGCCTGCCGGGATGCCACGATTTCAAACGCCGGGTGCAGTTGTTGCACTTGGAGAGCAGTTGAACGCGCCGCTCAAAACAGCAGCACCGGCTTGATCGCCTGTCCGTGCTCAGCCGTCGCGGAAATTAATCGTGCGTATCCAGGTTGAATGCAACGAATTCCACGTTCGTACGCCCGCCGCACATTTGTTTTCGGTAAAACATCAGAGGGGTCATTCACTTGGTTGCTCTACCGCATTGGCTTACGCTTCTGATACTGTTGAGCGCTAGCTCGCTCGGTGCTGTCTTAGCAGCATCGTCATTGCGCCGAATTCCGTGCTTGACTGTCGAGAATTCACTTCGACGGCAACCGCTCTTATTTGCGGCAATCTGCGCCCCCGCTCTGGTGGTCGCTATCGGCTACATTCCGCCAACACGTCTTGACGAATGGTTTTGGTATCTGCCTCTTTGGCTCCACTATTGGGCAGTTGGTTTAATGTGGACCTACTTTGGAGCGCTGACTGCGTTTCTAGGTGCATATACTGCCACTCTGGCATATAAAACCAAGCATCGGCAGCGCAATGAGGCCGCGTTGGGATCCATTGTTATGCTGGTCGCTGTTCTGCTTCCGCAATGGACTTTTACCCGCCCCGTAGCAAAGGACTTGTACGACAATTCGACCCGCGACGGAATAGTCTTTCAATCGAGCGGAGTCAGTTGTGCTGCTGCATCGGGTGCAAATATCGCACGCCTCCTTGGACTACGCGACGTCGACGAGCGAATGGCTGCGTTAGCCATGGGAACTACCCGAATGGGCACAACGATGCCGCAGGCTGTTAAGGGGATGAGAACGCTTGGAATTGAGTGCACGCCAACAAGAATTTCACCTTCCGAAATTGATCGTCTCGCGACGCCAGCTTTCTTGTACATCGATTATCCCGGAGTCGGGCGGAACGGACACGCAATTGCTTTGGTCACCCAAGAGTCCAATGGTCGCTACTTGATTATTGATCCTCTGGGGGGCAAGGCGAGTTGGAGTCGAGATCAGCTTCTTGAAATCTGGCATGGCCTATCGGTAAGTTGTACGCGCAAGAAGTAAGGCGGGAACGCCAACGTGTGTTTGCTCCATTCAGTTGGCTGACCTTGGAGCCTTGAGCCGGCGAAGGTCCAGGTTGGGTCGGTAGTGTGAGTTCGCTCTTAATCGGACCTCGGCCCTCGGCGTCACGCGAGACGTAGGGTAGTCAGTTATGGACCGCTATGGCCGAGGCGACGACAAGCAGAGTCATTACAACGATCAGAACTTGATATAGCATCGTCAGATCTTTTGGTGTTTTGACGGGGTCATATAGAAACTGCGACAGATCAAAACCCACCCGAATCATTCCAGGCATGGCGTAGGCTTCACCGATGCTTCGCCAGCGCTCCGGATTCATGTGCCCTACTTTGACCAGCTCGTGGCTGGTCAGTTTGCGCAGTTCTGCCGCCCCCGCGTTTTCATGTACTGATGAATGATGGACGTGAGGCTTGGGTGGCTGCCCTGTCCTGATCAGGTGTCGTCCATAATTCCGCCATGAAAGATTCCACTCCACCACGCCATCCTGTCACCTGTGACTTTGAAGGCAAGACTCACAAGGGCAGCTACTGGGTGGCCGGCAAGATCCTCACCGGCTGCCGCCTCCCGGTACAATCGCTGCGTGACTTCCACTCCTGACAACGAACGACGCTTCGGCGGCATCGAGCGCCTGTATGGCGCCGGTGCCTTGGCGCGCGCGGCGGCGGCGCACGTGGTGGTGGTGGGCATCGGTGGGGTCGGTTCCTGGGCGGCAGAGGCCTTGGCGCGCTCGGGTGTCGGGTGTCTGACGCTGATCGACCTGGATCATGTGGCCGAATCAAATGTGAACCGTCAGGTTCAGGCACTGGAATCGACGCTGGGCGCCGCCAAGGTGCTGGCGATGAAGGAACGCATCGCGGCGATCAATCCCGCCTGCGTGGTGGTCGCGGTCGAAGAGTTCGTTGACGAAACCAATGTGACGTCCCTGATTCCGCCCTGCACGGCGGTGATCGACGCCATCGACAATGTGCGCGCCAAGGCCGCGCTGATCGCTTATTGCCGCCGTGCCGGCATCCTGGTGGTGACCACCGGTGGAGCGGGCGGGCGCACCGACCCGACCTGCATCGAAGTCACGGATTTGTCGCGTACGACACAGGACGCGCTGGCCTCGAAGCTGCGGGCGCGGCTGCGCAAGGACTACGGGTTTGCGCGCGATCCGAAAAAGAAGTTCGGTGTCGACTGCGTGTTTTCGCCCGAGCAGATTCGACGTCCCGCGGCGGCGGGACTTGATGTTTGCGCCCTGAATGGCCAGGTCCCGGATGAAACGATTGATGCGGCGGCGGGCCTCAACTGTGCCGGCTATGGATCGTCCGTGACGGTCACGGCAAGTTTCGGTTTCGCCGCGGCGGCACGGGTTCTCGCCGGTATACTTCCGGCATGAGTCATGACCCGCATGCTCCCGTTGTCCTGGTTACCGGCGCCGCCCGTCGCGTCGGCGCCGAGATCGTGCGTGCGTTGCACACAGCGGGGGCCTGCGTGGCGATTCACTACCGTTCCTCGGCCGCCGATGCGGCCGCATTGGCAGCGGCGCTGAATGCGGCACGGCCCGGAGAGGCGGCCGAAACTGCGGCCGTTTTCGCCGCCGACCTGCTGGACTTGGCGGCGCTGCCGCAGTTGATAGAGTCTGTCGTGAGTCGCTTTGGCCGGCTCGATGCACTGGTGAACAATGCTTCCTCGTTCTTTGCCACACCAGTCGGCGCTATCGACACGACGGCCTGGGACGACCTGATCGGTTCCAATCTGGGGGCTCCGTTGTTTCTTTCCCAGGCCGCCGCGCCCCATCTCGAACGAAGCGGCGGCTGCATCGTCAACATCACCGATATCCACGCCGAGCGCCCGCTCAAGGGCTATGCGCTGTATTGCGCCGCGAAGGCCGGATTGCTCGGCCTGACACGCGCTCTGGCGCTTGAATTGGGGCCGCGGGTGCGGGTAAATGCGGTGGCGCCCGGCCCGATCGAATGGCCACAGGGCACGAATGACTTTCCGCCTGCCGAGCGCGCGGCTATCATTGAGCACACGCTGCTAAAGCGTGTCGGTTCGCCTGCCGACATCGCGCGCACAGTAAAATTCCTGATCTTCGATGCACCCTTTGTCACCGGGCAGGTGATCAACGTTGATGGCGGCAGAACGGCCCACCTTTGAGTCTCCAGCCCCAACTTTCGAGCGCAGCGAGCTTGCAGTCACCCCTTTCCTCGGGGCAGAGGCAGGAATTCGCGGAGCACTGCTCCGCGCTGCCGGAGCCGGCTGGCTGTGCAAAGCCAGCCGTGGGGCCGGGGGCGGGGGGAAGGCTGTCCAATACATTGAAGGATGCCCGCAGGGCAGCCTTCGAGGCCAACAAGCTGGCCAAGCGTCTGCGTCGCGAAGTCGGTCAGGCGATTGCCGATTTCAACATGATCGAGGCCGGCGACAAGCTCATGGTCTGTCTCTCCGGCGGCAAGGATTCCTTCGCCCTGCTGGATATTCTCCTGTTCCTGCGCGAGCATGCGCCGATCGACTTCGACATCGTCGCGGTTAACCTCGACCAGAAGCAGCCGGGCTTTCCCGCCGACGTGCTGCCCGACTACCTGCGCAGCATCGACGTGCCTTTCCACATCGAGAACGAGGACACGTATTCCATCGTCAAGCGCGTGATCCCGGAGGGCAAGACCACCTGCTCGCTATGCTCCCGATTGCGCCGTGGCGTGCTGTACCGCGTTGCCGGCGAACTGGGGGCGACCAAGATCGCGCTGGGCCATCATCGCGATGACATCCTGCAAACCCTGTTCCTCAACATGTTCTTCGCCGGAAAACTGAAATCCATGCCGCCCAAACTGGTATCGGATGACGGCCGCAACATCGTCATCCGCCCGCTGGCATACTGCCGCGAGAGCGATCTCGAAGCCTGGGCCACGGAGCGCGCCTTCCCCATCATTCCCTGCAATCTGTGCGGTTCGCAGCCCAATTTGCAGCGCCAGCAGGTGAAGCAGATGCTGCAGGACTGGGACCGGCGCTTTCCCGGGCGCATCGAAACCATGTTCCGCAGCCTTGCCAACGTCGTGCCCTCGCATCTGCTCGATGCCCGCCTGTTCGATTTTGCCGGCCTCGCCGCAAGCGGCGAACCCGACCCCGACGGTGACATCGCCTTCGATGCGCCGGCCTTGTCTGCCGGTGTGCAACAGGCCGTCGGGTTTCAGGCAAGGCAGGACTGATGGACGCCCGCCACCTTCCTGCCCGCCACGGCGCGCTCTGGCTGCTGGCAGGGTTCGCCCTGTTCCGCCGCCACCCGCCGCTGATGACGGCGCTGACCTTCGGTTATTTGCTGACCGTGATCGTGGTCAATCTGGTCCCGAAAATCGGCCCCTTCCTGTTGCCGCTACTGCTGCCAACCCTGACCGTCATGCTGGCCAACGGCTGCCGTGCGATCGAACGCGGCCAGACTTTCAGCAGCGAAACCCTGAGCATCGGCATCAGCGCCCAGCGCGTCGGATTGGCGCGTCTCGGGGGGCTGCACCTGGTGGGCTCCAGCCTGCTGGTGCTGGGAGGATTTGCGCTGGGTGACCCCGTCAATATCAGCGATGGCCTTGATCCGACCGAGGCTGTGGCGCTTGCAACTGACCTCGCCATCATTCTCGTGATGGCCTCGCCGCTCCTGATGGCGTTCTGGTTTGCACCATTGCTGACGGCCTGGGACGGCGTGGGCGCCGGCAAATCGCTGTTCTTCAGCTTCGTTGCCAGTTGGCGCAACTGGCGTGCCTTTGCCATGTATGGTCTGGCGCTTGTCCTGGTAGGAGCAGTATTGCCCGGATTGATCCTCATCATCGCCGGCCTGATCTCGCCGGCGCTGCTCACCGTGCTCTCCATTGCGCTGCGCATGCTGCTGCTGTTCGTGCTGGCACCGGCCATGGTGGGCAGCGTCTATCTGTCCTACCGCGACGTCTTTGCCACCCCCGACATGCCGCCGGCGCCGCCCCTGCCTGATGAGTGAAGCCGGCGCCGGAGTCGTTGGACTTCTGGGTGGCACGTTCGATCCGCTGCATGTCGCCCACCTGCGCCTCGGGCTTGAGGCGCGCGAAGCATTGGGGCTGGGCGAGGTGCGTTTCATCCCGGCGGGAAGCCCTGCCTTGCGCGATGCGCCGCAGTGCGCCGCGGTGCATCGTCTGGCCATGGTGGAACGGGCTGTTGCCGATATCCCGGGCTTCAGTGTCGATGCGGCGGAAGTGCTCGACGCGGCGGCCAGGCCGGGCCCCGGCTACACCATTGATACGCTGCTGCGCCTGCGCCAGATTTATGGCCGGGAGCGGCCGCTGGTGCTGTTGCTGGGGGCGGATGCCTTCGCCCGGCTGGAAGCCTGGCAGCGCTGGCGCGAGTTGTTCGAGCATGCGCACATCGCGGTGGCGACAAGAGCGGGACATGAACTGAACGTTGGCGCAGGCGATACGGCGCTCGACACAGAGTTTTCGGCCCGTCGCGGTAACGCCGCCGATTTCGTCGGTGCGCCGGCCGGCCGCATTGTTCCCTTCGCCATTACCGCGCTGGAGATTTCCGCCACCGCGATCCGCCACAAGCTGGCGTCGGGCCAGAGCGTTCGCTATCTGGTTCCCGACGCCGTTCTCGACTATATTGATTCCCATCAGATCTACCGGACTTCGCATGGACATTAGAAAACTACAGAAAATCGCTGTCACCGCCCTTGAGGACGTCAAGGCCAAGGACATCGAGATCCTCAACACCAGCAAGCTTTCGGCGCTGTTCGACCGGGTCATCATTGCCACGGGCGACTCCAATCGTCACGTCAAGGCTCTCGCGCGCAGCGTGCATGACAAGGCGCGCGAAGCCGATGTTGTGGTGATCGGCATCGAGGGCGAGGAAACCGGCGAATGGGTGCTGGTCGATCTGGGGGACATCGTGGTGCATGTGATGCAACCCGCCGTGCGCGCCTACTACAACCTCGAAGAGCTGTGGAAGGTGGTGCCGAAGCGCCCGCGCAAGAAGGTCGACGCAGACACCGACGACGAATGAAGCTGATCGTTGCGGCGGTTGCGCAGCGGCCGCCGGAATGGGTGGTCGCCGGCTGGACTGAATATGCCAAAAGAATGCCTCGCGAATTGCCGCTCGAACTGCTGGAAATAAAGCCCGAGCCCCGCACCACGGGCAAGACGGCCGAAACCATGATGGCGCTGGAGGCCGCGCGGATCGACGCGCAACTGCCGGCCGGCTGCCGGCGCGTTGCGCTCGACGAGCACGGCGACGCGCCGACAACGCGGCAACTGGCCGAGCGCCTGGCAAAATGGATGACCGGCGGCAGCGATGTCGCCTTCATCATTGGCGGCCCCGACGGGCTCGATGACCGGATCAAGAATTCTGCCCACGAGACGATGCGCCTTTCCAGCCTGACCCTGCCTCATGCCCTGGTTCGCGTGATTCTTGCCGAGGCCTTGTATCGTGCTTCCAGCGTGATAAAGGGCCACCCGTATCACCGGGCCTGAAGCTATGCTGATGGATTCTGTTGCCGAGTTTGTTCAGCCATGATCGATCCACGCATCTACCTTGCGTCCCGCAGCCCGCGTCGCCGCGAATTATTGACGCAGATCGGCATCCGCTTCGACTTGCTGCTGTTCCGCACGCCACCGCGCGACGATGCCGAAGTGAACGAGGCCTGGTTGCCCGGTGAGACACCGGAAGATTATGTGCAGCGCGTGGCACGGATCAAGGCGGTGTTCGGTGCGGGTTTGCTGGCGTCGCGACGGGTCGTGCTGCGTCCGGTGCTGGCTGCCGATACAACACTTGACCTCGATGGCGAGATCATCGGCAAGCCGAAGGACGAGGCCGACGCCACGGCAATCCTGACCCGGCTTTCTGGCCGCAGCCACCGTGTATTGACCGCCATTGCCATGGCACGTGACGAGCTTGTCGAACACCGTTTATCGGTCAGCGAAGTGCGTTTCCGGCCGGTGAGCGCGGATGAGATTCGTCGTTACGTGCAAAGCGGCGAGCCGATGGACAAGGCCGGCGCCTATGGCATCCAGGGTCGCGCGGCGATGTTCATCGAAGACATCAAGGGCTCTCACTCCGGGATCGTTGGCCTGCCCCTGTGCGAAACGGCGCTGCTGCTGCGCGAATTCGGCTACCCGCTATGACGACCCCGGCGCCGGGCCGCCCCAAGCCGGGGTCAGTGTTTGACATGGAGGCCGCTTGCGGCCGAATCACAATCACCCCCTCCCCTGGGGAGGGGGCTGGGGGGAGGGCTTTGTGGTGACTGAACAGTTCCTGATCAACTTCACGCCGCAGGAAACTCGCGTCGCACTGCTGCAGCAGGGCGTGGTGCAGGAACTGCACATCGAGCGCACCAACGGCCGCGGCATCGTCGGCAATGTCTATCTCGGCCGCGTGGTGCGCGTGCTGCCTGGCATGCAGTCGGCCTTTATCGAAATCGGGCTGGAGCGCACCGCGTTTTTGCATGTGGCCGACATCTGGAGCGAGCGCCCTGCCGGCAATGGCTACAACAGCCACGAAACGCGTCCGATCGAGCGCATCCTGAGCGAGGGGCAGTCGATTACGGTACAGGTGCAAAAGGATCCGCTCGGCACCAAGGGCGCGCGGCTGAGCACGCAGATTTCCATCGCGGGACGCCTGCTGGTGCACCTGCCGCAGGACACGCACATCGGCATCTCGCAGCGTATCGGCGAGGAAATCGAGCGAGAAAAGCTGCGCGCCCGCATCCAGGCCCTGCTGCCGACAGAGCAGCCCGGCGGCTACATACTGCGCACTGTCGCGGCGGACGCCAGTGATGACGAACTCGCCGCCGACATCGCCTATCTGCGCCGCATCTGGCGCGAGATCAAGAGCCGCAGCGTCGGCGCCCTGCCACCCACGCTGCTGCACCACGACCTGACCCTGGCGCAGCGCGTGCTGCGCGACCTGGTGAGCAGCGAAACCACCGGCGTCATCATTGATTCGCGCGAGAATTTCCAGAAATTGCAGAGCTTCGCCCAGGAATATGTGCCGCAAGTCAGCGACCGCCTGATGCATTACACCGGTGAGCGGCCACTGTTCGACCTGCATGGCGTCGAGGACGAAATCCAGAAGGCACTGGCGCGCCGCGTCGATCTCAAGTCGGGCGGTTACCTGATCTTCGACCAGACCGAGGCCATGACCACGGTCGATGTGAACACCGGTGGCTATGTCGGCTCGCGCAATTTCGATGACACCATCTTCAAGACCAATCTTGAGGCGGCTCAGGCCATTGCCCGCCAGCTCAGGCTGCGCAACCTGGGCGGCATCATCATTGCCGACTTCATCGACATGGAAGATCAGCAGCACAAGGAAGCCGTGCTGGCGGAATTCAACAAGGCCCTGGCGCGCGATCACACGCGAATAACGGTTTCCGGCTTCACCCAGCTCGGCCTGGTCGAGATGACCAGGAAGCGCACCCGCGAGAGCCTCGCCCATGTGCTGTGCGAACCCTGCCCCACCTGCGGCGGGCGCGGCGAGGTGAAGACCGCGCAAACCGTGTGCTACGAGGTGCTGCGCGAACTACTGCGCGAGGCCCGCCAATTCACCGCGCGCGAAATGCGCGTGCTGGCCTCGGTGGCCGTGATTGATCTGTTTCTCGAAGAAGAATCGCAGGCCCTGGCCATGCTCTCCGAATTCATCGGTTTGCCGATTTCGTTGCACGCGGAGAGCGGTTACACCCAGGAGCAGTTCGACATCGTTCTGATGTAGCGCTAAAATTCCTACCCGACGCGGGTGTCGTATAACGGCATTACCTGAGCTTCCCAAGCTCATGAAGAGGGTTCGACTCCCTTCACCCGCTCCAATGATATCAAACACTTAGCTCAGCCCAGAAGGCTGGGCTTTTTGTTACATTGCTCCCATGTAAGCACCTTGTAACCGTTTTTCGGCAATGCGCCGCATGAGCGCTGGCATTCGCTCGCCGATTGTCGAGTCAGCATTCCCACGTTTGCGCCTTTGCAATTCAAGATGCGAGACGGTTATCGGTGGCGCACATGACAGTAGCTCAGTGAGCCGAGATGACTCGGATCATTCCTACTGTCGGCTTCGGCTATCTATGCTTGAGCAACTCATCAAGTGCGAGACCGATGTCTTTGGCGATTTGACGGAGCAAGATTGGAGATGTCTCGACCTTGATGGAATGGCACCGTTGTGCACCGTCCGGCAGAATCGCGGAACTGTTTGTGCGAACCGCGTTGGCGAACTTCGGTGAACCCGAGTCTGAGAAGAATGGCTACAACTTCATTGGGTTTAAGGACAGGAACATTGCCCATAACTCAAGCGACGGCTACGTTTTGAACTCCAACAAACTCGGATTCCAGTTTGGGTTCGCCGTCTTCGAGAAGCATTGCAATAACGTCGTGTAGGTTGTGGTTTACTTCATCCAGCGTTTCGCCCTGGGAATGAGCGCCGGGAAAACCGGGAACGAAACCGACGAACAAGCCGGTTTGAGGGCACCGCTCAATTACTGCCGAAAAGATCTTCATAGCTGGCTCCAAAATCACTTGGAAGGTAGAATTATCGTTCTACGAGCTATGATAGGCAACCACTTGACTGCACCGCTGACCGCACTGCAGCGATCCAAGCCCTATGCGAGCATAGTACGATCAGGTAGCCATTAGGTACTCTGGCTGCTCTAATCCCCAGCTATGAGTGACATGCGATGGAGTCAGTCACACAGACACCGCTTCTACCTGCGCGTTCGGTACTGAACACACCAAGCCCAGCGCGAAATCCGCTGCCTTTTGCGCCGCACCCGCCGCAGTAAAGATCAGCCGCTTGTCACGGCGCAGGGCGTCGAGCCAACTGTCGATGTAGCTGGCGTGTTCAAGACGAGCGGACAGGCCGCAGTGTGCACAGAGAAACGCCGCACCAATTTCTGCAACCAGTTCCTCATAGGCATACGCGTCAATGCCATGCTGCCGACCCAGTATGCGATTCAATCGACGCGGATGCCCGGTCCAATGTGAAAGCTCATGGAGTGCCGTCGC
>CAMBRI010000147.1 GCA_945870205.1 Sulfuritalea hydrogenivorans sk43H
CCGGAAGCCGAAGGACTGTTTACCCTGTTCGCGCTGGTATTTTTCCTGATTGGCCTGTCCTTGTTCGGCATCGGTCTGCTGGGCGAGTACGTGGGCCGCATTTACCTGCAGGTCCGCCACCGGCCGCGCTACCTGGTCGAGGCAATCCTGGAACAGAAGGAATGAGCCGCGCCATCGTATTCGCCTACCACAATGTGGGCGTGCGCTGCCTGTCCGTGCTGCTGGCACATGGCGTGGATGTCGCTTGCGTGGTGACGCATGGCGACAATCCGAACGAAACCATCTGGTTCGACAGCGTCGCCGAACTTGCGGCACGCAACGACATCCCGGTAATCACGCCGGAAGACCCGAACGATCCCGCCATGGTGGCCAAACTGACCGCTCTGCAGCCGGATTTCCTGTTTTCCTTCTACTACCGGCTGATGCTAAAGGCCCCGCTATTGGCCCTGCCGCGACACGGCGCCTGGAACATGCACGGCTCGCTGCTGCCAAAGTATCGGGGGCGCGTGCCGGTAAATTGGGCGATCATTCACGGCGAGCGGGAAACCGGAGCGACCCTGCACCAGATGGTCGAAAAGCCCGATGCGGGGGGTATCGTCGCGCAGCAGGCGGTGCCAATCCTTCCGGATGACACCGCCTTCGACGTCTTCAACAAGGTCACGCTAGCGGCCGAAATGGCCCTGGATCGTGTGCTCCCCGATCTACTGAGCGGCCGCGCGCAGCCTAGAGCACAAGACCTCGCCGCCGGCAGCTATTTCGGCGGTCGCAAGGCTGAAGACGGCCGCATCGACTGGACGCAGCCCGCTTTCCAGGTGCACAACCTGATCCGCGCCGTTGCCCCGCCCTATCCGGGCGCCTTCTCGGATAGCTCAAAAGGCCGGCTCCGGATGCTGCGTTCCCTGCACCCGACAGGCGAAACAGGCCCCCATGGTGGCCGCCCGACCCTGTTTGCCCGCGATGGGCGACTGTTCGCAGAGTGCGGCGATGGAAGGCTTTTGCGCCTGCTCGCGGTAGAATTAGACGGTTTACCGCTGACCCCCGGGACAGCGTGCGATCAGATCAACGCAATTTCTGGAACCTCGACACTTTCCCTGTCATGAAGAAAATACTCATCCTCGGCGTCAACGGCTTTATCGGCCATCATCTCTCGCAGCGCATCATGGATACCACGGACTGGGAAGTCTATGGCATGGACATGAACTCCGAGCGCGTCACCGATCTGATGCAGAACCCCCGCTTTCATTTTTTCGAAGGCGACATCATGATCAACAAGGAGTGGATCGAATACCACGTCAAGAAATGCGACGTGATCCTGCCGCTGGTGGCCATCGCCACACCGGCTACCTATGTCAAGGAACCCTTGCGCGTCTTCGAACTCGATTTCGAGGCGAACCTGCCCATCATCCGCCAGGCGGTCAAGTACAAGAAACGCGTGATCTTCCCGTCGACTTCGGAAGTCTATGGCATGTGCCAGGATCCCGAATTCGATCCGGAAAATTCCAATCTGGTGCTGGGCCCGATCAACAAGCCGCGCTGGATTTACTCCTGTGCCAAACAGATGATGGATCGCGTGATCCACGCCTACGGCCAGCAGGAAGGTCTCGACTACACGCTGTTCCGTCCCTTCAACTGGATCGGCCCGGGACTTGATTCCATCCATACGCCGAAGGAAGGCAGTTCCCGCGTCATCACCCAGTTTCTTGGCCACATCGTGCGCGGCGAGCCGATCAAACTGGTCGACGGTGGCGCCCAGAAGCGTTCATTCACCTATGTCTCGGACGGCATCGATGCCCTGATGAAAATCATCGAGAACAAGGACGGCATTGCCAGCGGCAAGATCTACAACATTGGCAACCCGAAGAACAACTATTCGGTGCGCGATCTGGCGGCGATGATGCTCGATCTGGCAAAAACCATCCCCGAGTATGCCGGGAGTGCCGCCAAGGTCAAGACACTCGAAACCACTTCCGGCGAGTATTACGGCACGGGCTATCAGGACACCCAACACCGCGTGCCCAAGATCGCCAACACGATGAGCGAACTCGACTGGGAACCCAAAATCACCTTTGAAGAAGCGCTGCGCAGCATTTTCGAGGCCTACCGCACTGACGTGGCCGAAGCGCGCAAGCTGATGGATTGAGCTTCACCATGAAGCTCGCACTGAAAATCGATGTCGATACCTGGCGCGGGACACTGCAGGGTGTGCCGCGGCTGGTAGAAATCTTACGACGCCAGCGCGCGGACGCGACATTTCTATTCTCGCTTGGCCCCGATCACACGGGCCGCGCCATCAAGCGCGCATTTCGCCCCGGCTTCATGAAAAAAGTGCAGCGCACCTCGGTGGTTTCGCACTACGGCCTCAAGACCCTGATGTATGGCACCTTGCTGCCGGGACCGGACATCGGCCGCCGCGGCGCCGACATCCTGCGCGCGACGCGCGACGCCGGCTTCGAAACGGCGATCCACTGTTGGGATCACGTCAAGTGGCAGGACGGCGTCGAAAAGGCCAACGCCATCTGGACTGAAATCGAAATGCGGCTGGCGCACGAGCGCTATGTCGAGATTTTCGGCACCGAGGCCCCCGGCCACGGCGCCGCGGGCTGGCAGATGAACGCCCATGCCTTGCGTTTGACGCAGCGACTGGGCTACCGCTGGGCTTCCGACTGCCGCGGTAGCCATCCCTTCGTTCCGGTGTGGAACGGCGAAATAGTCACCTGCCCGCAATTGCCCACGACCCTGCCGACGCTGGACGAACTGGTCGGCACCGATGATCTCACGCCGGACAACGTACACCTGCACTTGCTGCGACTTACCGCGCCGACGATGCCTGCGTCCGGCAATCGTGACCACGTTTTTACGCTGCACGCCGAACTTGAAGGTCTCAAGTTCGGCGACACCCTCGAGCGCCTGCTGACAGGCTGGCGCGAGCAGGGCTATGAAATGGTGTCGTTGGGCCGGATGCGCGACGCGCTCGACCCCTCGCTGCTGCCTCGCCACGAAATGGTCCGGGGCGAAATCCCTGGCCGCGCAGGCCGTCTGATACTGCAGGGCGAGGAATTTCTGTCAACATGGAAGGAAGCCGCATGACCGCAGTATTCATTGCCAACCCCGCACCCCCCTCTGCAATCGGGCTGCGTGTTCCCGATTTCACGGTTCCCGCCACTGGCGGCGATTTTGTCCTGTCGGCTTGTCAGGGCAAGCCGCTGGTGCTGTATTTCTATCCCAAGGACAATACCCCGGGCTGCACGACCCAGGCACAGCAGTTCCGCGACCTGCATGCTGAATTCGTCAAGGCCGGCTGCGTCGTGGTGGGGGTCTCGCGTGACTCCCTGAAATCCCATGAAAGCTTCAAGGCGCGTCTTGGGCTGCCCTTTGAACTGATTTCCGATATCGAAGGCGTGCTCTGCCGCATGTTCGACGTGGTCAAGAACAAGATGCTTTACGGCAAGAAAGTGCTCGGTATCGAACGCAGTACCTTCCTCCTCGACGCCAATGGCATCCTGTGCCGGGAATGGCGCTCGACCAAGGCGGATGGCAACGCCGCTACCGTGCTGGAAGCCGTGCGTTCGCTCTAACGCTCATGGCACCGAGCGCCACCCGCAGAAGATGAAACACGCGAGAAGCCATTTATTCGCCCGCCCCCCTCCGCTACGCGGCCCACGGCTGGCTTTGTACAGCCAGCCGGCTGCGGCGGCGCGACGCATGCGTCGCGAATTCCCGCCTCGCCCCCTCGCGGGGGGTTACCAATCGGCGCGCTTCGCGCGTACGTCACAAGGGGCTCCCACCAAGGAGTTACGTTAATCCGGAACAGGGCCCGGATTCGGGCCTTTCCTTCGGCCTTCCCCAAGGGCTTGGCTGGCTATCTTGAGCCTGGATGCACCCTACCCACCCACCCTTGCCCTGAGGTTTTCATGAACGCCAAGCGCGCCAAGGCTTCGAAGAGCACCGCCACCAAGTTGTTCGTGCTCGATACCAATGTGCTGATGCATGACCCCCTGAGTCTCTTCCGCTTCGAAGAGCACGACATCTACGTGCCCATGATGACGCTGGAAGAACTCGACGCCAACAAGAAGGGTATGTCGGAAGTCGCGCGCAATGCGCGCCAGACCAGCCGCCTGCTCGACGAGATTGTCACCGGCGCCGAGCACGACATGGCGCGCGGCATCGACCTCACCGGCCCGTCGCGCGAAATGGCCACCGGCCATCTGTTCCTGCAGACCGAAGCCATCAACGGCGTCCTGCCGATTTCGCTGCCGACCGCCAAGGCCGACAACCAGATCATCGGCGTGGTCATGTATCTCGGCCAGAAATTCCCCAAGCGGCCGGTGATCCTGGTCTCCAAGGACATCAACATGCGCATCAAGGCCAGGGCACTCGGCCTCGAAGCGCAGGACTATTTCAACGACAAGGTACTGGAGGACACAGATCTCCTCTATACCGGCACCCTGGAACTGCCGACAGATTTCTGGGACACCCACGCCAAGGGCCTTGAATCCTGGAAGAAAGACAGCCGCACCTATTACCGCGTCCGTGGGCCGCTTTGCCCGGACCTGCTGGTCAACGAATTCGTCTGGCAAGAAGGTGCACAGCCCTTGCAGGCCTGGGTAAGAGTCGGCGCCGGCAAGACGGCGGAACTCGAGACCATCGTCGACTACAGTCACGCCAAGAACGCCGTGTGGGGCATCACCGCAAGAAATCGTGAGCAAAATTTCGCCCTCAACCTGCTGATGAATCCCGACATCGACTTCGTCACCCTGCTCGGTCAGGCCGGCACCGGCAAGACGCTGCTGACCTTGGCCGCTGCCCTGACGCAGACGCTGGAGACCAAACTTTTCGCCGAGATCATCATCACTCGCGTGACCGTACCCGTCGGGGAGGACATCGGCTTCCTGCCCGGTACCGAAGAAGAAAAAATGACGCCCTGGATGGGCGCGCTCGAAGACAACCTCGAAGTGCTCAACAAGCCTGCCGAAACCCCGACCGGCGGCCCTGCTGCCGGTGCCGGCAGCTATGGCGGAGACTGGGGACGCGCCGCGACCATGGATCTGATCCGCAACCGGATCAAGATCAAGTCGCTCAACTTTATGCGTGGCCGCACCTTCATGAACAAGTTTTTGATCATCGACGAGGCGCAGAACCTCACGCCCAAGCAGATGAAGACCCTGATCACCCGTGCCGGCCCCGGCACCAAGGTGGTTTGCCTGGGCAACATCGCACAGATCGATACGCCCTACCTGACGGAAGGCAGTTCAGGCCTCACCTACGTGGTGGACCGCTTCAAGGGCTGGGCGCATTCGGGCCACGTCACGCTGCAGCGCGGCGAGCGCTCGCGGCTCGCCGATCATGCCGCCGAAGTGCTTTAGGCGTTAGCGGTCAAGCCGAAAACGCGGGCGACACATCGCGGGATGGATCTTTCAGGGACACCATCCGGTATTGCTTGGCTAGCGCCCGCAGTCATCTTCGCCGCGGGGAAAATGGGCTTTCGGCCGACTATCCCCGCTGTTTCGCCACGCCACGGTCGGGGTCCGCCCGAGCCCAGGACGCATTACTCCCAGCTTAATCCGGAGTCGCCACCCTACCCGTAACATGCCATGCCCTTATGATGCGACTCCTGCAGCCATTTCTTGCCGCCTTCTGACCGACCGCATGCAACCCGCGACCTCGAGCACCCGCCGACAGTGATTCCCGCCTTGCCCGTAGATCGATCGACACAGCTGCGATGGCATTGAGATTCCATGACTTTCGCATAAGCACCCGTGTCGCCATGGCACTGGCGCTGCCCATGACGGGACTGTTCGCCCTCTCCATCTGGATTGTGCTCGGCTATTACCGCACAGCCTATGACATGGAACGGCTGCGCAACCTGACCGAGGTTGCCCCGACCATCAGTTCGCTGGTGCACTCCTTACAGGTAGAGCGCGGCGTCTCAGCCAGTTTCATGGGCTCCGCGGGTACCGTGTTTGCTGAACGCCTGCCACCACGCTACGCCGAAACCGACGCGAAGAAAAAAGGGCTCCTTCAGTCACTGGACGGTCTCGACAGCGCGCGTTTCGGCGGCAATCTGGCGAGCCGTGTCGCGCTCACACCGGAACTTTTGAGCGGGATAGAGACCTGGCGTCGTGCCGTCGCGAAAGGAACCGTCACCGTTCCCGAACTGATCGGACACTATGGAAACCTCGTCCTTGAATTAATCGGCATCATTGAGGAAATGCGGCTCTTCAGTTCCAGCGTCGAACTCACAAGGACGATCTCCGCGTACACCAACATCATGCATGCCAAGGAACTCGCCGGGCTGGAACGCGCGATAGGCGCTGCCGGGTTCGCGGCAGGCCGCTTCGACCAGGACAGCCATGCACGATTCATCCAGCTGATCGAACGGCAGCGCCTCTACCACGAGGAGTTCTGGCTCTTCGCGACTCCTGAACAGGCCGGGCTACTCAACCGCGCTTTTTCCGACTTCGATGCCGCCGAGCTGGAACGGATGCGCAGCATCGTCATCAAAAGCCACGACAAGGTTTCCGAACGCGAGGTAAAGGTGTCGCACTGGTTCGATACCAGCACACGCAAGATCGATCTACTGAAAACTGTCGAGGATGCGATCGGCGTGGACCTGATTGCCCAAGTAAGCCGGGCGGAAAACTCTGCCCGGCAGGCGGCTCTGCGGATCAGTGCCCTGGCGACAACCCTGCTGATACTTACCGTGCTGCTTGCCGCCATTCTTGCGCGTGGCATCATCCGGCCCTTGACCCGGATCACCGATGCCATGAGCAAACTGGCTGCGCAGGATGGCAGCATCCAGATCGAGGACGATCGGCGCGGCGATGAGATCGGCGACATGGCGCGTGCCCTGATCGTGTTCCGGGACAACCTGCTCAAGGTGGCACAGGCAGAAGAGAGGCTCAAGAATGAGGCCATTTTGCGCCTGCACCATGAGGCGCTCGGTGCCATCTCGCAAGGCGTACTGATCACCGATGCGCAGCGCCGGATTACCTATGCCAATAACGCGTTCCAGCGTATCAGCGGCTACACGGAAGATGAAATCCTGGGTGTGACTCCCGCATTTCTGCACAATCAGGGCGGGGATGCCGAAATCCTCACCGAACTGCGCAACGCGCTGGTTTCAGGCCGACACTTCCAGGGTCAGTTGCTCAACTCGAGGAAGGATGGCTCGCAGTTCTGGAGTGACCTTTCGATCAACCCGGTGCTGGATGCGGAAGGACGCCCCACGCACTTCGTTGGCGTGACCCGCGACATCACGGAGAACCGCCTGATGCAGCAGGAACTGCGGATCGCCGCCACCGCCTTTGACTCCCTGCACGGCATCATGGTCACCGATTCGAACGGCATCATCCTGCGCGTAAATAACGCATTCACCGAAATGACCGGCTACACGGCAAGCGAGGCGGTCGGGCAATCGCCGTCAATCCTGAAATCCGGACATCATGCGCCCGAGTTTTATGCCGAAATGTGGCGCCAGCTTTCAAGCACCGGCGCTTGGTACGGCGAGATCTGGGATCGGCGCAAGAACGGCGAAATCTTTCCGAAGTGGCAAACCATTTCCGCCGTGAGCGGCGTGGATGAGCGCACCACCCATTACGTTGCAGCTTTCTCGGACATCAGCGAAAGCAAGGCGGCGGAGGATGCCATCAAGACTCTGGCTTTCTACGACCCGCTCACCCAACTGCCCAATCGCCGCCTGCTGCTCGACCGCCTGCAACACGCCCTGGCCACCAGTGCGCGCACCCGGCGCAATGGTGCCCTGCTGTTCATCGACCTCGACAACTTCAAGAACCTGAACGATACGCTCGGCCATGACAAGGGCGATCTGCTGCTGCAGCAAGTCGCCAACCGCCTCACCGAATGCGTGCGCGATGGCGATACGGTAGCCAGGCTCGGTGGCGACGAGTTTGTGCTGATGCTCGAAGACCTCAGTACCAATCCGGCTGAAGCCGCCGCGCATACCAAGATCGTGGGCGAAAAGATCCTGCAGTCGCTCAATCAACCCTACCAGCTTGCCATTCACGAGTACCACAGCACGCCCAGCGTTGGCGTCACGCTGTTCTGTGGCCATGAACTTGGCAGTGACGAACTGTTGAAGCAGGCTGACCTGGCGATGTACCAGGCGAAGGCGGCGGGACGTAATGCGCTGCGCTTCTTCCAGCCGGACATGCAAGCTACGGCGACGGCGCGCTCGGCCCTCGAGTCTGACCTGCGCAAAGCTTTGCGCGACAGCCAGTTTCTGCTTTTCTACCAGCCCCAGGTCATCCAGGAAAGCCGCGTGACGGGGGTCGAGGCACTGGTGCGCTGGCGCCACCCGCTGCGTGGGCTGGTCGGTCCCAATGAGTTCATTCCGCTGGCGGAAGAGACGGGGCTGATCCTGCCGCTGGGTCTGTGGGTATTGCAAACTGCGTGCACCCAATTGAGCACCTGGACGCGGAACCCTGCATTGGCCCACCTGACCATGGCGGTAAATGTGAGTGCGCGCCAGTTCAACCATGCCGACTTTGTCGACCAGGTGGTGGCAACGCTTGAGCACAGCGGCGCAGACCCTTGCCGACTCAAGCTGGAACTGACCGAGACCCTGTTTCTCGCCAACGTAGACGACACAATCGCCAAGATGGCCGCGCTGAAAGACAGGGGAGTGAGCTTCTCGCTGGACGATTTCGGGACCGGCTACTCTTCGCTGTCCTACCTCAAACGCCTGCCGCTTGACCAGTTGAAAATCGACAAGTCCTTCGTCAAGGATGTACTCACGGATAGCAACGATGCCGCCATTGCCGAAATGGTGGTCGCCCTTGCGGGCAGCCTGGGGCTGGAGGTCATCGCCGAAGGAGTGGAAACCGGCGAGCAAAGAGACTTCCTCGCCCGCCACGGCTGTCACGCCTATCAGGGCTATCTGTGCAGCCGCCCAGTGCCGCTGGCAGAACTGGAGCGGTTTATGCACGCAGCGGGAACAACGTGAGTGTCAGCCTGAGGCTGCGGTCACTCACTGCGACCGATTGACACTATTGCGCGGTGCTGGCCGGCGCAAAAGTACTGCCTCAGCTTCTATACGACGACGAACCTGAAGCGAAATTCTCGAACTTGGTGTATTCGCCGATGAAGGTCAGGCGCACCGTGCCGACCGGGCCATTGCGGTGCTTGCCTATGATGGCCTCGGCCGTACCCTTGTCCTGCGTATCTGGCTTGTAGTATTCCTCTCGGTACATCATCATGATGATGTCGGCATCCTGTTCGATGGCTCCCGACTCGCGCAAGTCGCTCATCAGCGGTCGCTTGTCGGTGCGCTCCTCGACTTTGCGGGAAAGCTGCGACAGGGCGATGATCGGAACTTGCAATTCCTTTGCCAGCGCCTTTATTGAGCGCGATATCTCGGAAATTTCGGTGGCGCGGTTTTCTCCCGCACGATTTGAACTCATCAACTGCAGGTAGTCGATGATGATCAGGCCAAGCTTGCCGAACTGCCGGTGCAGACGCCGGGCACGGGCGCGCAAATCGGTCGAATTGATGGCGCCGGTCTCGTCAATATGAATCGGCGCTTCGTGCAACTTGCCCAGGGCCACCGTCATGCGATCCCATTCGTCGTCGGTCAGGCGACCGGTACGCAGCTTGCTCTGATCGATGCGACCCACCGATGACAGGAAACGCGTGGCGAGTTGCGGCCCGGACATTTCCAGGCTGAAAATCGCCACTGGCAAGCGCAACTCAACCCCGACATGCTCGGCGATGTTGAGCGCAAACGCAGTCTTGCCCATCGACGGGCGCCCGGCGACAACGATCATATCGCCGGGTTGCAGGCCCGAGGTCATGCGGTCGAGATCGGCGAATCCGGTGGCGACACCGGTGATGTCGGACTGGCTGTCCCTGGCCAGGAGGGTTTCCATGCGCTCGACGACTTCGCCCAGCAAGGGCTGGATCGCAACGAAGCCGTTGTTGCTGCGATTGCCGGCCTCGGCGATTTGGAAAATGCGCTGTTCGGCGTCGTCGAGCAATTGCTTGACATCGCGCCCGGCGGGATTCAGTGCATTGCCGGCGATCTCGTCACCGACAGTAACCAGTTGGCGCAGGATCGCTCGCTCGCGCACGATTTCGGCGTAACGCCGGATATTGGCTGCGGACGGCGTGGCATTGGCGAT
>CAMBRI010000148.1 GCA_945870205.1 Sulfuritalea hydrogenivorans sk43H
GAACTCGGCGATGCCACGCTGCTGCCATGCTCGATGGCGCTGGACCTGCTGAAGATCACACAAAAAGACCTCGACCCAGCATTCGGACCACCGACAGGCCTGACGCGCTTCCTGAGCGACGCCGAAGGCGCGCAATTGCTCACGTTCTAACGCGCATGCCGAACCAGAAAACCAGAAGGAGTGAATCAAGATGAGTGAAACCAAGGTAATCGATGCATGCGACACGTTCTGCCCCGGACCCCTGATGGAACTGATTTCCCACATCAAGCATGTTGCCGTGGGCGACGTGATCGAGCTGCTGTCGACCGACCAGGGCTCGGCGGCTGACATTCCCGAGTGGGTCAAGAAGGTCGGGCACGAGATCATCGGCAGCGAGCAGATCGGCAATGTCTGGCACATCAAGGTCCGCAAGGCCAAATAGAGGAGAATGCAATGAGAATCCTAGTCGTGGGTGGCGGCACTGCCGGTACCATCGTCGCCAACAACCTCTCGCGCCGACTGACAGGCGAAATACGCGCCGGCAAGGTGCGGATCACCATGCTGTCGGCCTCCGACCGGCACATGTACCAGCCCGGCCTGCTTTACGTGGCTTTCGGGCAAATGACGCCGGATCAGCTCTATCGCGATCAGGCGAACCTGCTCGAACCGACCATCGAATTTCATGTCGACCCGGTCAAGCAATTCCAGCTCGACAAGAACAAGGTCGTCACCGAAAGCGGCAAGACGCACGAATACGACATACTGGTGATTGCCACCGGCTCGCGCATGGTGCCCGAGGAAACTCCCGGCCTGACTGAAGGTGCCGAGTTCTTCTACACCGAGGCGTCGGCCGTCAAGATGTACAAGAAGCTCCGCGAGTTCAAGGGGGGCAGGGTCATGGTTGCGGTTGGCGTGCCGCACAAGTGCCCGATCGCTCCGGTCGAGGTCATGTTCGCGCTGGACGACTTCTTCAAGGCGCGCGGCATTCGTGACAAGGTCCAGCTCAAGTACCACTACCCGATCGGTCGCCTGCATACCATCGAGAACGTTGCCAAGTGGGCCAAGCCCGAGTTCGAACGCATCGGCGTCGACACGGAGACCCTGTTCAACATCAAGGAAATCGACGCCAAGAACAAGGTCATGAAAAGCGAGGAAGGCACCGAGGTCGAGTACGACCTGCTCATCGTCATTCCGGCGCACCGCGGCATGGAAGTGATCGAACGGGACAATCTCGGATCAGGCGGCTGGATTCCGACCGACCGTTACAGCCTCAAGATGAACGGGCACGACAATGTCTATGTGGTGGGCGACACCACCAACCTGCCGGTGAGCAAGACCGGCTCGGCAGCGCACTTCCAAGCCGAAGCAATCTGCGAGAATATCGCCTCGATCATCAAGATCGGCGAGCCGGTACGGGATTACGATGGCAAGGTGTACTGCTTCATCGAGGCGGGCCATGAAAAGGCGACCTACGCGATGTTCAACTACCTGAATCCGCCCGACCTGAAGCCGCCTTCCAAACCCATGCACTGGTTCAAGATTTCCTACAACCACATGTACTGGACCAGCGTCCGCGGCTTACTCTGAAGAGATCACATCATGACCACCCAGAATGAAACATCTCCCGCTTCGCCCTTCAGCGAAAACGACTTGCAGCGGCTCGTCGAGTTTGCCCAGCTTGTCACCTCGGCCCAGGACGCGATGTCGGACGACATGGTCAACCGCCTGGCGTCGACCATGTCAGAAGGTATCGCATTGCTCGACCGCCTCACCCGCAACGACGGATTGACACACCTGCTGCGGGAAATCGACCGGCCGGAAAACCAGCGCTTCATCATCTGCATGTCGAATGCCTTTACCCAGGCCAGCCGCGAACTGGCAACCGCGCCGCCCCTGGGCGGTGGTCTCGGCGGCTTGCTGAAACTGATCAGCGACCCGGGCGTCCAGGAAGGGCTTCGCCTGCTCGCATTCGTTGGTGCGCGCATGAGCATCAGCCTGCGCGAAGTACACCGGCGCGGACTCTAGCCGGCCCGGCGCGTTCGTCGCCGAGAGGGAACACCCTGCATCGTCCCCCGCGATGCAGGATGCCGAACTGCCGCGATCTGCTGATTGACCAGACGCGGACTATTTGTAGAAGCCGCGCGCCTTCATCCGGTCACAGCCATTCTGTCGCGGTGCCGGCAGGGTCACGCCCTTTTCCTTGGCTCGGACTTCCATGGCCTGATGGTGCTCGGCCTGCAAAGCCTTGCATTCATCATAGTTCTTGGCAGCGCGCATCTTGCCGCTATGGGCTGCGCGCTCTTCTACGCTCATCAGCTTCCAACCCGGCGTGTTGTCCTTATTGAAATTGAAGCGCATGGCATTGCCGCCGCCAGGCCCCATGCCAGCCCCTTGCCCCATGCCTTGACCGGGGCCCATGCCAGCGCCCGGACCCATACCCTGCCCGCTTCCGGGCTGAGACAAGACTGGTGCGGCGAGCGATGCGCCAAGAAACGCCACCAAGGCAATGTGTCGGATTTTCATGATTATTCCCTTTCACTGATTTAAATCCCTCGAGCACCTGCAACTCGTTTCAATATCAGCATAGCCCAACGCCCCCGCGTTTCAAGGGGCCAATTGTTAACATTTGTGACGCGGCACCTGGTGCGCAGGATCAATCCCATCGTCCTACCTTGACTCGCGCCGACGAAGGTGGAAATCAGTCCCTTGACAGACCGAGCGATGCCAATGCCATTTTGTTCAACCGATCCACATGCGGGACGCGTTCGAAACTCGATGCCGGCTTGCGCTCCTCCGGCCCATCAGCCATCGCGACGCAGGCTAAAAAGAAAACCGGCGTGGCTCACACCCTGAAACGGTGCACCGACTCGCTCATCGAGCGAGCCAGCATTTCAAGCTGATTGGCGGATGCGGCCACGTTGTTGACCACGATGCTGGTCTCCTCGGTCTTCTGCGCGATGCCTTCCACATTGCGGGCGATATGCTGATTGGCCAGATCCTGCTCTTTCAATGAGGCCGAGATTTCGTTGGCCGCACTCAAGACCAGATCAACTCCGCGTTGAATCCGGGCCATCGATTCGCCTGCACGCCGGATCGTGGCAACACCCGCCAGCAATCTGTCGCTGCCGGTCGCCATGTCAGTGACGGCGCTGGCCGTACCTTCCCTCACGGAGTTGACCGTTTCCCGGATTTCATTCGTTGCATTGGTAGTGCGTTCCGCCAGCTTGCGCACCTCATCGGCGACAACGGCAAAACCGCGGCCCTGTTCCCCTGCTCGCGCCGCTTCGATTGCAGCGTTCAATGCGAGCAGATTGGTCTGGTCGGCAATCTCTCGAATCACGTTGACAATCCCCGTGATCTGGTCCGATCGTTCGCCAAGCACTCGCACCGACGCTGCTGTATTCATCACCGCGTTTGACACGCTATCCATTTCGCTTACGGCCTCGGCCACCGCTGCTGCGCCAGCGGCGGACAGCTGCTGCGCGTCCACCGCGCTCTGTCGAGCCTGGCCGGCGCTTTCCGCGATCACGGTTATCGAGACCGACATTTGCTCGATCGAAGCGGCCATTGAGGAAGTCTTGTCGCTCTGCGCCAGTGCCGCGGCGGAGACCTTTCCAGCGGCGAGGGAGAGTTCGCCGGCCGATGCGGTAAGCGCACCGGTGGTCTCCCCGATGCCGCCGATCAGCTTGCGCAGGCCATCCTGCATGCCCTGGATGGAACCCAGCAAGCTTCCGCGGTGACCTGACGCATTGGCGACATCCTGACTCAGATCACCTTCGGCAATCCGCTGGGCGATCTGTGCGGCATAGCCGGGTTCGCTGCCAAGAATCCGAATCAATTGTCGATAGACCATGATGCCCGAGCCGACAACGAGAAGGCAAACGGCAAGGCCCAGCGCGAGGGCTTCTGCCTGTGCCTTCGCGATCTTTTCTTCGGCAAGTTGTGCCGAGTCGGCCATCTTCTTGCGAACCGACTTTTCGATAGTCTCAAGTTGCATCGTCAGCCGTTCGGCTTGCGCATCGAACCCATCGCCGGGACGTTTCATCAGGACGTTGCCCGCCTCCCGACCACCTTTGTCATAAGCGTGGGCCATCTCGATACCCAGCGCATGAAACTTGGCAAGGCTGACTTTGGTCGAAGAAACCTCGGAAGCCAGCGAGGGTTCAAGACGCGCCAGCGTGTCGAGACTCGTCACCGCACTCTCGTAGGCGGCCCTGGCTTCCTTGAAGCCATCGGTTTCGCCGGTGGCAGAGACATCCGTAAGGTACTGCTGGATCTGGATCACCTGGAAACGCGTTTCAAGCATTGCCACAAGGGCAGGAAGCGCAACGGCGTTTTCCTCGCGGGAACTCTCCTTTGCCTGTCGAAATCCGCTCCAGACGCTAAATATGAGCACGCCGAGTACAGTCAGGGTTATTGCGGTAGAAAGTGAAATCAGGCGTCGAAGGGTCATTTGGATTTCCTGGGTGCAAAAGGCGCGCCAGATTGCTGTCTCGCAAACTGAGAAAAGGGCGTCACAGGCGGGCGGGGCCGGCCGGGTGTCATGTCTCTGGTCACGGCAGAAGTATACGCGAAGCCCCGGCGGCGGCTCGTTGACTGGCCGTAAAGGTATTCCTGAAACCGAGGCGTCAGGAAGAATTTGGCCAGAGATGAACTGCACACGCCAAATACTCTCTGGTTTTACGCGACAATCCGGGCATGGTCAGTCGACGACAATTCATGCGGGGTGATTTCAAGGCTCGGCGCCCGCCACAGCGGCCCCCCTGGGCTCTTGCCGAGTCCCTTTTCGTCAACGCCTGCACCCGCTGCGGCGAGTGCGCTCCGGTTTGTCCAACGCGAATCATCGTCCTCGTTCAGAGCCTTCCCGAGGTCGATTTCAAGCGCGGCGAATGCACCTTCTGCGGCGCCTGTGCCGCCGCCTGCAAGGACAACGCCCTATTGAACAGCGAGATCCAGATCTGGCCCTGGGCGATCAAGGCGCAAGTGGCGAGTACCTGCCTGGCGCAACGCGGCGTCGAATGCCGGATATGCGGCGATCACTGCACGGTCGCGGCGATCCGCTTCAGCCCGCGCCTTGGCGGGCCGCCCGTGGCGGAGATCGATCCCGCGGCATGCACCGGCTGCGGAGCCTGCGTCGCGCCCTGCCCGGTCACAGCCATCAGCGTGGTTTGAGAAGGTGGCGCTACAGGTCGGTAGCGACCCGTAGCGCATCGATCGCCGATGCCTACTTGATATTGCCGATGAACCGATTCTCGACCAGCGCCGGCGCATCGACCTGTGCGACATGGCAACTGGTGCAGACGTGGCGTGATGAATCGAAAGCCTTGGTCGCCGCAACGAAATGGCTGTCACCCAGCTTGGGCGAGTTCTTTTTCACGTAGTTGGCCGGGCCGTGGCAATCCATGCACTGGTTCTCGGTGAGCGTCACCTCGTCGAAATTATCCACCGCGTGCGGGATCACCGGCGGCTGGGTGCTGAAAGTGCGCGCCACGACAGGTTGCGTGCCCGGGCGTTTGCCGACATATTCCTTTGCCGCCGGCGCGGGATCGGCGGCAGCGACGTCGCTACCGCGCATCGAAACCAGAGGTTCGTAGCTGGCGCAACCCACGATGACGGTCAGCAGCGATGCCAGAAGGACGGTGACGGTTTTCTTCATGATGGACTCCCCAGACGATATTGACGGTTGATCACTTTGGCGCCGCTTGCGCGATGCCTGTTGCAGGTAGAACGGACGTATTGAAGCGGGTGCCGAAGGCAAACACATCCTTCGAACAGACATCGATGCAGCGGCCGCAGTTGGTGCAGTTGGCTTCCAGAATCAGGGCCGGGGTGCCGGCTACGGCTTTCAACGCGGGCCGGATCACTTGCGGTTCCGGACAAACGGCGAAACAATCCATGCAGTCGTTGCAGGCGGCACGTGCGGGCAGCTTGATGCGGACCACGGCAACCCGGCCGACCAAACTGTAGAAGGCGCCGACCGGACACAGGTGCCCGCACCAGCCATGGCGCATGACGAAAAGATCGAAGAGAAAGACCGCCAGCAGCACGGCCCAGGCCAGGCCGAGGCCAAAGATTAGTCCGCGATGCATCATCGACACCGGATTGACCATCTCCCAGGCGATGCTGCCGGTAGCAACGCCAACCACCAGCGTCATGCCGAGCATCCAGTAGCGAGTCGGCCGGCTGATATGGGCGCTGCCCTTGAGCCCGAGACGCACGCGCAGCCAGTACGCCAGATCGGTCAGCAGGTTGACCGGGCAAACCCAGGAGCAGTAGCTGCGCCCGCCGACCAGCAGGTAGAACGTCAGCACAATGGCGGCACCGGTCAACGCCAGTTTCTCCGGCATCTGCCTGGCCAGCAGGGACTGAAGAATGACATAGGGATCGGTCAGCGGCAGGAAATTCAGGGTGTAACTGAAGTTGAGATTGCCCTTGACGATCCATATGCCGAACCAGGGGCCAATCAGAAACAGCAGCAGGATGCCGAACTGGCTGCTGCGACGCAGAAGCAGCCATTTGTGTGCCGCCAACCAGCCTTTCGCGGCAATGGCTTCCGCGCCGGGTCGAGTCAGCGCCGTTTTTGCGATCGCGCTCACAGCTTGCCTCCCTGGAAAGCCCTGGGCAGGCCGGACGAACTGCCGGGTGCTGCGCCTGGCGGCGCATCGGCGGGAGCGCTGGGCGAAAGACCCTTGCCGCTTTCATACTTCATGCCCTCGGGCATGTTGTACCTGTGCTCGGCGTCCGGCGCCACCAGGCTGCCGCCCGCCTTTTCCTTTTCCACCCAACCCAGCCGGTAGTGCGAGCTCAACTGGCCCTTGGCCATGTAGAGCGGCAACACCTTGATCGAGGCGACCTCGGTGGGGCAGGCTTTTTCGCACTTGCCGCAGCCCGTGCAGTGTTCCGAATGCACCACCGGGATGAACAGGGTGTGTTTGCCGGTGCGCGCATTGCTTTGCGGGTCGAGCGTGATGGCCTTGTCGATCACCGGGCAGACGCGGTAGCAGATGTCGCAGCGCAGGCCCAGGAAATTGAGGCAAGTCTCGTGGTCGACCAGTACCGCCAGCCCCATCTTCGACTTGTTGATGTCTTTCAACGAGTGGTCTAGCGCCCCGGTCGGGCAGGCCTTTACGCAGGGAATGTCCTCGCACATCTCGCACGGCAGTTGGCGCGCGACAAAATACGGCGTGCCGGTCGACAAGGGCTCTTCCGGCCGGGCCAGGTGCAGAATATTGAAGGGGCAATCGCGCACACACATACCACAGCGGATGCAGGCGGCGGAAAAGTCTTTTTCCGGCAAGGCGCCGGGAGGTCGAATTGCCGCCGGTGGCAGGGCTCTCGCATGCCCCGCATAAAGACCCACGCCGAGCCCCAGCAGACCGACACCGCAGGCCATGCGCGCGGTATCGGCGATGAACTGGCGCCGCGCCGCGGCACTGGGCTTGTTCTCGTTGTCCATGATTCCCGGACGGGGAGCGCAGGCGCTTCACGACTCCCCGGTTCCCCAAGTCATCGCAATCAGGCCTTGACCACCTTGGCAGCGCACTTCTTGAAGTCCGTTTCTTTCGAAATCGGACAGGTGGCGTCCAGGGTGAGCTTATTGACCAGGCGATGTTCGTCGAAGAAGGGAACGAAAATCAAACCCTCCGGCGGCTTGTTGCGACCTTTGGTGTCGACCCGCAACGAGATCTCGCCACGACGCGTCGATACCTTGACCAGGTCGTTGCGCTTCAGGCCGCGCTTTTCGGCATCCTTTGGGTGCATCCACACCACCGCGTCGGGGAAAGCCTTGTACAACTCCGGCGCGCGGCGCGTCATCGAGCCGGTATGCCAGTGCTCCAGCACGCGGCCGGTGCAAAGCCACAAGTCATAGTCCTTGTCGGGCATTTCGGCAGCGGGCTGATAGGGCAGCGCGAAAATCTTGGCTTTGCCGTCGGGATAACCGTAGAACCTGACGCCCTCGCCTTTCTTCACATACGAGTCATAGCCTTCGCGGAAGCGCCACAGGGTTTCCTTGCCATCCACCACCGGCCAGCGGAAGCCGCGCGCCTTGTGATAGGCGTCGAAGTCCGCCAGGTCGTGGGCGTGACCACGGCCGAAGGCGGCATATTCCTCGAACAGGCCCTTCTGCACGTAGTAACCGAAAGCCTCGGATTCGTCGTTGGTGTAGCCGGCCCACGCGTGGGCGTTGACCTTGGCGGTGTCTTCCTTGGGAAACTTGTTGACCTGGCCATTGGCATACAACACTTCGTAGAGCGTCTTGCCCTTGAGTTCCGGCGCCTTCGCGATCACCTCGGCCGGCCAGACTTCCTCGACCTTGAAACGCTTGGAGAACTCCATGTACTGCCAAAGGTCGGAACGACCTTCGCCCGGCGCCTTGACCTGCTGGCGCCACATCTGGCCGCGACGCTCGGCATTGCCGAACATGCCTTCCTTTTCCATCCACATCGCGCAGGGCAGGATCAGGTCGGCCGACATCGCGGAGACCGTCGGGTACACATCGGAGACCACGACAAAGGCTTTCGGGTTGCGCCAGCCGGGATAAATCTCGCCGTTGATATTCGGCCCCGCCTGCATGTTGTTGGTGGTCGAAGTCCAGTAGAAGCCGATCTTGCCGTCCTTCAGCATGCGGCTTTGCGCCACCGCGTGATAGCCCATCTGCGCGGAAAGCGCGCCAGCCGGCAGTTTCCAGAGTTTCTCCGACAGTTCCCGATGCTTCGGGTTGAAGATCACCATGTCCGCGGGCAGACGATGAGCGAAGGTGCCGACCTCACGCGCTGTGCCGCAGGCCGAGGGTTGCCCGGTGAGCGAGAATGGGCTGTTGCCCGGCTCCGAAATCTTGCCCGTCAACAGGTGCACGTTGTAGATCATGTTATTGACCCAGGTGCCGCGCGTATGCTGGTTGAAGCCCATGGTCCAGTAGGAGGTGACTTTTACCTTCGGATCGGCATAGGCCTTGGCCAGGGCTTCGAGTTTTTCCTTGGGCACACCGGAAATTTCATGCGCCTTGTCCAGCGTGTACTCGGAAACGAACTTGGCAAAGTCGTCGAAAGTGATCGGCGTGTGCTTGTTCGGATCGCCCTTGGGCTTGCCGTCGGCGCCGGGATAGCCATTGTTGTTGGCCACCTGCTCCAGCGGATGATTCGGCCGCAGGCCATATCCGATGTCGGTGACGCCCTGGAAGAAACCGACGTTCTTCTTGACGAAGTCCTGATTGACGGCCTTGTTCTGGATGATGTAGTTGCAGATGTAGTTGAGGATCGCCAGATCAGATTGCGGCTTAAAGATCAGTTCGTTGTCGGCCAACTCACAGGAGCGGTGAGTGAAGGTCGACAAGACGTGGATCCTGACGTGATTGGCGGTGAGGCGGCGGTTGGTGACCCGCGACCAGAGGATGGGGTGCATCTCGGCCATGTTCGAGCCCCACAGGGCGAACACGTCGGCATGCTCGGCGTCGTCATAACAGCCCATCGGCTCGTCGATGCCGAAGGTACGCATGAAACCGGCGACGGCGGAGGCCATGCAGTGGCGTGCATTGGGGTCGATGCTGTTGGACCGGAAGCCGGCCTTCATCAGTTTGACAGCAGCATAGCCTTCCCATACGGTCCATTGGCCGGACCCGAACATGGCAACCCCGTTCGCGCCTTGAGTGGGCTCTTTCAGCGTCGCCTTGACCTTCTCGGCCATGATGTCAAAAGCGGCATCCCAGGAGATCGGGGCGAATTCGCCGTTCTTGTCGAACTTGCCGTCCTTCATGCGCAGCAGGGGTTTAGTCAGGCGGTCCTTGCCGTACATGATCTTCGACAGGAAGTAGCCCTTGACGCAATTCAGGCCCTTGTTGACCGGCGCATCCGGGTCGCCCTGGGTGGCCACCACGCGGCCATCCTTGACCCCCACCAGCACGCCGCAACCGACGCCGCAGTAGCGACACACGCCCTTGTCCCAGCGCACGCCGTCCTGGCTCTCCGGTAACGCCGCCTGTGCCACGCCGGGAATGCTCATGCCGGCGGTGGCAGCCGCCGCGGCGATGGCATTGGTCTTGATGAATTCACGTCGCGTCAATTTCATTTCAGATCTCCTTGAAGGGCTCGGATTCGGTTTGGTGATAGACCATGGCCGCTGACATGAC
>CAMBRI010000149.1 GCA_945870205.1 Sulfuritalea hydrogenivorans sk43H
GACGCAGCTTGCGCCGCGACGATGCCATCCTCTGACGACTTGACCCCGGACACGCCGACCGCGCCGACGTAGGCACCGTCGCGGATCAGGGGCACGCCCCCCTCCAGGCAGATCACGTCGGGCATCGTCATCATCACCGGGCGTCCCTGCAGGACCATGTCCTCGAAGGCCTTGGTCGGCCGCTTGAACATGATGGCGGTTCTGGCTTTCTGTTCCGCTACGCGCACGGAGCCTTTCTGCGTGCCGTCCATGCGCTCCAGTGAAATCAGGTGGCCGCCGTCGTCGACCACGGCAATCACCACGTTCCAGTTGTTTTCGGTCGCTGCGCGGCGTGCCGCCGCAGTGATGCGAAGTGCGTCTTCAAGCGTCAGCATGTAGGGATCTCCTTGGCTACTTCGTGATTGGCCATCATTTCCAGCGCGCGCACCATGGCCGAATGATCCCACCCGGCACCGCCGTGCGCGACGCAGGAATTGAACAGCTCCTGCGCCGTGGCGGTGTTGGGCAGGGAGACGCCGAGCACACGGGCGCCGGTGAGCGCGAGGTTGAGGTCTTTCTGGTGCAGCTCGATGCGGAAGCCCGGGTTGAAGGTGCGCTTGACCATGCGCTCGCCGTGCACCTCGAGGATGCGCGAATTGGCGAAGCCGCCCATCAACGCCTGGCGCACCTTGGCGGGGTCGGCGCCGGCCTTGGAGGCGAACAGCAGCGCCTCGCCGACGGCCTCGATGGTCAGCGCGACGATGATCTGGTTGGCGACCTTGCAGGTCTGGCCGTCGCCATTGCCGCCGACCAGGGTGATGTTCTTGCCCATCAGCTCGAACAGGGGCTTGACGCGGCTGAACGCCGACTCCGTTCCGCCGCACATGATGGTCAGCGCCGCGTTCCTGGCGCCGACTTCGCCGCCGGAGACCGGCGCGTCGATGTAGTCGCACTTATGCTCGTTGATCCGCGCGGCGAACTTCTTGGTTTCCAGCGGCGCGATCGAGCTCATGTCGACGACGAGCTTGCCGGGCGCCAGGCCTTCGGCCACGCCGCTATTGCCGAACAGCACCTGCTCGACGTCCGGCGTGTCCGGCACCATGGTGAAGATGATGTCGGCGTTGCGAGCGACTTCGGCGGGAGACGCGTAGCTCCTGCCGCCGGCGTCGAGCAGTTCCTGCGCGACGCCCGAGCGGCTGTAAAGATGGGCAGTGTGGCCGCCGGCGATGAGGTGGCCGGCCATGGGCTTGCCCATGATGCCCAGCCCGATGAATCCGATGTTCATGTCAGTCTCCCTTATTGTTTGAGGTATGCATGCGCCCAGCCCAAGCCGGCCTCGGTGGTGGCGGCCGGCTTGTACTCACAGCCGATCCAGCCCTGGTAGCCGATCTTGTCGAGGAAGACGAAGAGGAAGCCGTAATTGATCTCGCCCGTGCCCGGCTCGTTTCGACCAGGGTTGTCGGCGAGCTGCAGGTGGGCGATCTGCGCCAGGTTCTGCTCGATGGTCTTCGCCAGCTCGCCCTCCATGCGCTGCATGTGGTAGATGTCGTACTGGACAAAGAGGTTGTCGGAACCAACGTCGGCAATGATGTCGAGCGCCTGCCGGGTGCGGCTCAGGAAGAATCCCGGGATGTCGAAGGTGTTGATCGGCTCGATCAGCAGGCAGATGCCGGCGGCCTTGAGTTTCGGCGCGGCGTAGCTCAGGTTCTCGACCAGGGTGCGACGCGCGTCGGCCTCGGACACGCCGGTGGGCGTGATGCCGGCGAGGCAGTTGATCTGCTTCACGCCGAGCGTCGTGGCATAGGCGATGGCCTGGTCGACGCCGGCGCGGAATTCATCCACGCGGCCGGGATGACAGCCGATGCCGCGCTCGCCGGCCGCCCAGTCACCGGCGGGCAGGTTGTGCAGCACCAGCTGCAGACCGTGCTGCGTCAGCAGTTCCTGCAACTGCACGGCCGGGTAGTCGTAGGGGAAGAGGAATTCGACGGCCTTGAAGCCGGCCCTAGCCGCCCGTTCGAAGCGTTCGAGGAAGGGCGCTTCGGTGAACAGCATGGTCAGGTTGGCGGCGAATCTCGGCATAACGACGTTCTCCGGTGTTGATCAGGTCGCGCCGTCGAGGGCGGCTTCCCGCTCTCGCCCGGCATGGATTTCGTTTCCCGTAGCAGCCGCAGCGACCGCCAGTCCGCCGGTCATGAACCGGGAAGGATTTCGCGCACGAAGAGGGCCTTCGGCTTCATCCCGGCCGCTCAGTTTCCGTAAAGCACTTTCGGCAGCCACATGCCGATTTCGGGGAAGATGTAGAGCAGCGCCAGGGCGACGACCTGTATGCCCATGAAGGGCATCATGCCGGCAAAGATCTGGTTCAGCGTCACATGCGGCGGCGACACCCCCTTCAGGTAGAAGGCTGCCATCGCCACCGGCGGCGAGAGGAAGGCCGTCTGCAGGTTGAGCGCCACCAGCAGGCCGAAAAACAGCGGATCGACCCCGAAATGCGGCAGCAAGGGAATGAAGATCGGCATGAAGATGACGATGATCTCGGTCCATTCCAGCGGCCAGCCGAGGATGAAAATGATGAACTGGGAAAGCAGCATGAACTGCAGCGGCGTCATGTTCAACGACAGCACCCATTGCTCGACCAGGTTCTGTCCGCCCAGCAGCGCAAAGGCGGCCGAGAAGATGGAGGAACCGACGAACAGCCAGCAGACCATCGCCGAAGTCTTGGCGGTGAGGAAGACCGACTCCTTGACCACGCCGAAGTTGAGCTGCTTGTAGGCGGCGGCGAGGATGAAGCCGCCGGCCGAACCCAGCGCGGCCGCCTCGGTCGGCGTGGCGAAACCGAAGACGATGCTGCCCAGCACGGCGAGGATCATCAGCGCCAGCGGGAAGAAAGATCCCAGCAGCATCTTGAACACTTCAAGGCGGACAAAGGTGAAGATGGTGTAGAAGCCGATGGCGCTGGCAACACTGGTAGCGAACAGGATCCAGTACCAGGTGGGTATCGGCAGACGCTCAGCGGCTTCTGCGGGCGGCGCCGGCGCAACGGCGGCAGCGGCCGCTTTGCCCGGCACGTCCGCCACCTTCGCCACAGGGGCGGCTCCGGTCGTGCCCGCAGCACCCGTCGCTCCGGGCGGTTCCTGCACGCCTTCGGCCGGTGGTTCCTTGAGATCACCGTCCTCCTCCTTGGGTTCGGCCAGGCCTCCTTCTTCTTTGGGCTCCTGCAACCCGCCGGCCGGCGCAGCCTCGGCCGATTCCTCGGCAATGCCGCCGCCCATCTGCGTCAGTCCAGCCGTTTCAGCCTTGGCCGCCGGCTTGGTTGCCAAGTGCCAGGTCAGGCCGAGGAACAGCACCAGGGTGATCGCCGGCAGCAGCGCGATGATCCCCTGTTTGGCAATCGTGCCGCTGCTGATACCCAGATTGCGTGAGCCCTTGAGCGCGCCGATCAGGCCGGGCAGCACCCGGTGGCTGATCGCCTTGCGCATCTTTTCGTTGGCCGGTGGCAAGTCGATGTGCCGTTCCTCCATCGGCAGCGGCGGCGCCATATGCGGATTGAGCTTGGCAATGACGATCACATAAATAATGTAGAGGCTGGCCAGCATGATGCCGGGGAAGAAGGCTCCGGCGTAGAGCTGAACCACGGAGACACCCGCCGTGGCGCCATACACGATCAGCAATACCGAGGGCGGGATCAGGATGCCGAGGCAGCCTCCGGCGGTGATCACTCCCGCCGACAGCCGAACGTCATAACCCGACTTGAGCATGGCCGGCAGCGCCAGCAGCCCCATAAGTGTGACCACGGCGCCAACGATGCCAGTGGCCGTGGCGAAGATCGCGCAGGTTACCAGGGTCGCCACCGCCAGGGCGCCCGGCACGCGCGCCAGGGCGAGTTCCAGTGCGCGGAACAGCTTCGAGATCAGGTTGGCGCGCTCGACCAGATAGCCCATGAAGACGAAGAGCGGGATGGAAATCAGCACGTCGTTGGACATCACCGAATAGGCGCGCTGTACCATCAGGTCCAGGGTCTGCCGCACGGCGATTTCGGGATTGCCGCTGCGATAGGCCAGCCAGGCGAAGAACATGCCCATGCCCATCAGGGTGAACGCGGTCGGAAAGCCGAGCATGATGGCGACCACCACCAGGGACAGCATCAGCAGACCAATGTGGCCGTTCTGCATGGTGGTCCAGGGCATGAAGATCACCGTGACGGTCAGGATCACCGCCATCAGCGAAAAGCCGAACCAGAGTTCTTTCCTGATTTTCATTTGGCGGCTCCCGCGTGCGCCTGGTGCTCAAGTTCCTGGGCGACCACAAATTTGTCGAGGGCCGCGATGTCCTCGTCCTTCACGTGCACCATTTCCTTGAGTTTCTCGACATCGACTTCCTCGACGTCATGTTCGCGCGAAGGCCATTCGCCTTGCCTGATGCAGACGATGCAACGGATGATCTCGACCACGCCCTGCAGCAGCAGAAAGGCGCCGGCCAGGGGCAGGATGGTCTTGAAAGGATAGACCGGCGGGCCGTCGGCCGTGACGTTCGAATGCTCATTGATGGCCCATGATTCGCCGGCGAAGTTGTAACCGGCCCAGGCCAGGGCAAACACGCCGGGAATGAAAAACAGGAAATACAGTGTCAGGTCGAGGCTGGCCTGCACCCGCGGTGAAAAGAATCCGTAAAGCACGTCGCCGCGCACATGGCCGTTCTTGGATAGGGTATAAGCGCCGGCCATCATGAACACCGTGCCGTACATCATGCTCATGACGTCGAAGGCCCAGGGGTGAGGATTGTCGAAGGCATAGCGCGAAATCACCTCCCAGGTAATCATGAAGGTGAGCGAGACGATCAGCCATGAAAAAGCCTGGCCGACGAAGGTGCTGATCCGGTCGATGGTCAGCAGAAGTTTCTGAATTTGCATGGCGGAGCCTGCTGAGAAAAATCAACCCCCCGGAGCGGCTCCGGGGGGTTGATCGTTGCTGAAGAAGCGAAGCCCCTCAACCCTTCTTGGGCGCGTCTTTCTTGGCACCGAAGAAGTGGCTGACCGCCATGCGACGGCTGACATACACGTCCTGGTCCCACTTCACCGCGCGTTCAGCGAAGGCCCGCTGCGAGGCAGCGATTTCCTTGAACAGGGGGTTCTCGGCCGACTTCTTCTCCATGATCTCGGACCACAGCGTGAGTTGCTTCTGCAGCACCGCATCCGGGGTCTTGTAAAACTTGACCTTGTCCTTGGTCTGGAGCTCGATGTAGTCCTTGGAATAGCGATCAATGGCCTTCCACGACATGTCAGCCGAGGCTGCCTCGACGGCGCCGGCAATGATCGCCCGCATCTTCGCCGGCAGGGCATCGTACTTCGGCTTGTTGAACATGATCTCGAAGGTCTCGGCGCTCTGGTGGTAGCTCTGCAGCATGCAGATCTTGGAGACGTCGGGAAAGCCGAGCAGGCGGTCAGAGGTGGCGTTGTTGAACTCGGCCGCGTCGAGCAGGCCGCGGTCCATGGCCGGCACGATCTCACCGCCGGGCAGCGCGTTCACCGCCGCACCCATGGCCGTGAACAAATCGATGGCGAGGCCGTTGGTGCGGAACTTGAGGCCCTTGAAGTCCTCCGGCTTGGTGACCGGCTTCTTGAACCAGCCCAGGGGCTGCGTCGCCATCGGGCCGTAAAGGAAAGACTGCACCGTGGTGATGCCGATCGAGGCATACAGCTTGGCCAGCAGTTCGGCGCCGCCGCCATATTTGTGCCAGGACAACAGCATGTTGGCGTCCATGCCGAAGGCCGGGCCGGAATTCCACAGCGCCAGCGCATTTTGCTTGCCATAGTGGTAGCCCAGCACGCCATGGCCACCATCCAGCGTGCCCTTCGACACGGCTTCGAGCAGGCCGAAAGCCGGTACTACGGAACCGGCCGGCAGCACCTCGATCTTGAGGTCGCCACCGGTCATGTCATTGACCTTCTTGGCGAAGTCCAGCGCGTACTCATGGAAGATGTCTTTCGCCGGCCAGGTACTCTGCCAGCGCATGCTGATCGGCCCGGCCTGGGCCTTGGCGATCATCGGGAAACCCGCGGCAGCAACACCCACGCTGCCAGTTACGGCAGCAGCGAGAAACTTGCGGCGGGACGGTTTCTGTTCGGCTACTTTGGTATCGGACATAGTCTCCTCCTGAGAACAAATGTGGATTTGCGGCCGCTTGAACACCTGTCCTGACGGCCTGCGATCTAAATAAATGACGTTTGGCGCAACGAGTGACGGACAGACTTTACCAGAAACCGAATTTGTCTGACAATAGGACAACAATTATTTGAGGTACGAATGTCCGCACCGCTACCCAATGCTGCCGAACCAGGCGTCCCGCCTGGCCCCGAGATCAGCCGAATCGCCCGCCCCTTGCGGCTTTCGGAGGAAGTCTCGGGCGAACTGCAGCGCCGGATTGCGCGCGGCGACCTCAAGCCAGGTGATCGACTGCCAACCGAGAAGACCCTGGGAGAAGTTTTCGGCGTCAGTCGCGCCGTGATCCGCGAAGCCGTTGCCCGCCTCAAGGCCGACGGCCTGATCGAAACCCGGCAGGGTTCCGGGGCCTTCGTCGTCGAGGCGCCGAAAACCATCAACCTGCATTTCTGGAAAGGTGCGGGATCGGAACTCGACGAGTTGCGTGACATCTTCGAACTGCGCGCCATGGTCGAAGGGTCAGTGGCGGAACTCGCGGCGCAGAGACGCACCAGGAGCGACCTGCGCGCCATGGCATCGCATCTCAAGGTCATGGACGAAGCCATTGGCAATGGAGTTGACGGCAGCGAAGCAGACGACAATTTCCACATCGCCATGGCGCGTGCGACGAACAACGCCTATGTCAGCCGGCTGGTGGAATTTCTCGGCCGGCATTTTTCCGATTCGCGCAGGCTTTCCTGGCAGGGTACGCCCAGCGAACTCGCCGGCCCGCAGAAATCCCAGAGCGAACACCGCGCGCTGTTCGATGCGATCTCCCTTGGCGATGCGGAAGCGGCACGACGACGCGCACTCGACCACCTCAGGGGCACGGCAGAGCGGCTTGGCATCAAGCTGGCTCTGGACCTCGATCGGGATACCCCGACACCGCTCAAAAAGCCTTCAGCGCGATTGCCCCGGCGCATACGGTAGCAATCGACAGGTACCTGATCCGGCTGATGGGTTCCTTGAGGAAGGCGGCGGCGATGATTGCGGCAAACACCACCGAAGTTTCGCGCAGCGCGGCGACCAGAGCGATGGGTGCTTTGGTCATCGCCCACAGCGCAAGGCCGTAAGACGCCAGGGTGCAGGCGCCACCGAGCAAACCTGTGCGCCAGCCGGCTCCGATGCGTTGCAGCAGGGACCGACCCTGGCTCACCGCTGCAATGGCCAGCAAGAGGGGACCGGTCAGCAGGAACATCCAGCCCGTGTAACTGAATGCATGCCCGGAGAGTCGCGCACCTTGTCCATCGACGATGGTATAGAGGACGATGACGCCCGCGTTGGCCAGGGCGAACATGGCGGGCGCGAGGCGAAACGTCCCGCGTAGCAGAGAGTCTCCGGCGAGAACCAGTATGCCGAAGGAAATCAGGAGCACGCCGGCCCAGCCGCCCGCTGCCGGCGATTCGTTGAGCAGGAGGGCGCCAGCAACGGCGGTCAGCACAGGTGCCGTGCCGCGCATCAGAGGATAGACAAAGCTCAGTTCCCCGCCCCGGTAGGACACCGCGACGAGGACGAAATAGGCGACGTGAATCAGCACGGACGCCCCAAGATACGGCCAGCTCGCGATCGATGGAACGGGAAGCAAGGGCAACAGGATTGCCGTCCAGACCGCCGCGCCGAAAACAATCATGACCGTATCCTGAAATTTGTCCGCAGACGCACGAACAAGCGCATTCCAGCTGGCGTGAAGCGCAGCGGCAAACAGAACGATGGCCATGACGTCTGGTGACACGGTTGCAACTCCTCCCCTCAAACCGCGGTCGCTAGCGGTTGATGATGACAGGCGCAAACAGCCGCAGCAGTCAATTTCGCTGCCGCTCTTGCGCCAGGTGGGACCCGGCCACTTCGATTGTCGGCCAATTCAGGTTCCAGTGGATGGGCCGGATGCAATTTGCGGCAAAGTACCAGTTGCCGGACGAAGGCGCGGCAACCGCTCCAGCCGCAAAAATCAGAAGCGGCTAAACTGCGTCCTTTCCGCCCCATGGTTCAAAAGTCCCATGCTTGACATCTCGACGGCCGCATTCTGGATCGCGGTACTGCAAATCATCCTGATCGACATCCTGCTCGGCGGCGACAATGCCGTGGTTATTGCCCTGGCCTGCCGTAAGCTGCCGCCCGAACAACGCAAGAAGGGTATTTTCTGGGGCGTGATGGGAGCCATCGGCCTGCGCATCGTGCTGATCTTCTTCGCCCTGCAACTGCTGGCAGTGCCCTGGCTCAAAATCGTCGGCGCGCTGCTGCTGTTCTGGATCGGCGTCAAGCTGCTGCTGCCCGAGGGCGATGACCACGGCGACGTGGCAGCCCCAAGCTCGCTTGCCGGCGCAATCAAGACCATCATCGTCGCCGACGCGGTAATGAGCATGGACAACGTCATCGCCGTGGCCGGCGCCGCCAACGGCAGCATGTTGCTGGTGACCCTCGGCATCCTGGTCTCGATCCCGATCGTGGTCTGGGGCAGCCAGCTGGTGCTGAAACTGATGGATCGCTATCCCATCGTGATCACCGCTGGCGGCGCCCTGCTGGGCTGGATCGGCGGCGGCATGATCGTCACCGACCCTGCCCTGCCCGCCGGCCTGCTCGACGGCATTCCCTACGCCAAAACGCTGGCCGCGCTGGCCGGGGCCGCGCTGGTGGTCATCATCGGCAAATGGCTGTCGCTGCGCGCGAAACCGCGCGCAGCAGTCGAACTCACCGCCCACGATTCCACGAAAGGCTGAACATGACGCAAACCTGGCTGGTGCCGATCGATGGCTCCGATGTCGCACTGCGCTCGATAAGCTGGATCATCAAGCACGCTGCAGAGTATCGCGAGCCACCGCACATCCACCTGATCAACGTGCAGGTGAATTTACCCAACGACATCGGGCGCTTCATCAACGCCGACACGCTGCGCGAGTTTCATCTCGAAACCGGCATGGCGGCACTCGCTGCGGCGCGCGACCTGCTCACCGCAGCCGGCCCGACCCCCGAGTTGCACGTGCTGGTAGGCGACCCCGCGCCAGCCATCACGGACTTCGCCGACAGCCATGCCTGCACCCAGATCCTGATCGGCACCCACGGCCACGGCGGACTGACCGGCACCCTGCTCGGATCAGTGGCGATGAAAGTGGTGCACCTGTCCAAGATCCCGGTGCTGTTGGTGCGTTGAACCACCGCGGTGTCGTCGCGTCAACACTGGCTTTCGGCATTTCACGCGACAATCATGGCGACAAGGACGCGCCTGATGCGGACGGTAAAGCGCAGGATCCGGTTTCTCCGCAAGCGCCTGGATTGGCAAATTAGCGGCTGCAGGGAAAGTGCTGCCCGTAGGCGCGCGCAACAAGTCCCATCGCGGTGACGGCGGTGGCCGTCGGGTGAGCCCGCAGCCAGTCGACCACAATCCTGTGCTGTTGCTGTAGGCCGATGTCTCGCGGCAGGCAGGCGCGAACGCCTTCGATGCTGTCGGTCGCCAGAGCATCCTCGGCTGCCAGCAGGTAGCCAAGACAGCGTCCGGAGCCAGCCGCCGAACTCTGGGTGCACCACTTCAGGAGGTCCTCGCCGTCCGTCAGCGCCTGCGCAGCTGATGGCGCGAGCACGGCGCCGAGGAACAGCAGCTTCAGCAGTTTCTTTGCATTGAGTTGCGGCATTTCATCAGCATCCATTCCGCCAGCGCCGACTCCTGCGCCGTATCGATGGTGGGAAGTCCGCCGATAAGCCGGGTTCTGTCGTGGGCAACCATTCCTCTGGGACCGCCGTTGCCGACGGCCTCTAGCAGCCTACCCGGGAGCGACGCGGGCCACGCCAATGCTCCCCTATTTGGCCTTGCCCCGAATGAGGTTTGCCATGCCGTCCGTGTTACCACGTGCGCGGTGGGCTCTTACTCCACCATTTCACCCTTACCAGTTCTTGCGAACTTCGGCGGTATCTTTCTGTTGCACTGTCTGTC
>CAMBRI010000150.1 GCA_945870205.1 Sulfuritalea hydrogenivorans sk43H
GAGATATTCACGGAAACAGCCTTTTTCCGGCCTTCCCGCGTCCAGACAGCGGCTTGGCGGCATGCCTCGGTGATCACCCAGCGACCGATCTTCTGCATGAGTCCGCTTTCTTCCGCTGCGGGAAGAAACACCTCGGGGCCGATCAGGCCATGCTCCGGATGGTTCCAGCGGATCAGTGCCTCGACCCCGGCCAGGCTTTGACGCGGCAAACGCAGAACCGGCTGATAGTGCAAGACAAATTCGCGGTTTTCCAGCGCCCGTTGCAGGTCCGACTCCAGCGCGCGGCTGGCAAGGAAGTCGTGGTGCATGGCCGGGTCGAAGAAGCCCGGCCCCGGCCTTCCCGCCGCTCTGGCCTGATGCATGGCGAATTCCGCATTGCGCAGCAGCGTTACCGCGTCGGTGCCGTCGCCGGGGAAGATCGCCAGCCCGATGTCGGCACCCGCGTTCGCGGCCAGTCCCGCCAGATCTAAAGGATGGCTCAGTGCTTCGATCAGCTTCTGTGCCACGTGACCGGCTTCGGCTTCATGCGCAATGCCCTGCAGGACGGCAATGAATCCACCGCCGTCGCGTCGAGCAACAATGTCCTGCTCACGCAGGCAGGCCTGCAGGCGACCTGCAGCCTGGCGCAGCAACTCGTCTGCGGCTTTCTGCCCGAGTGTGCGGCAGACCTGATCGAAGCCATCAAGCTCGATCGAAAGAACCGCCAGTTCGGCAGACCTGCTGCGTGCAAGAGGAATTGCCATCGTCAACAATTCCGCCAGCAGGCCGCAAGTGGGCAAGCCGGTGAGCGGATCGCGATTTGCCGGGCTGCCCGGGGAGTCGGTTTCGTACGTGTGCATGATTGCTTTCTGCGTCGTTCGGTATGGGGGCATTAGAGCGAAGCAGCACCCCGGCTTTGTGTCCGAAGTGAAAACTTTCCGAAAACACTGGGACCGGGAGGTCGCGCCGCGGGGGGATAGCCGTGATAATGCGTTCCATGCATCCTGCGTTGCGACCGATCCGCGAAGGCATCGAACTGTCATGCACCTGATCATCTGGCTGGGCGTGGTTGCCGGCCTGATGGCCGTGGCGCGCATGCCTCCGGGACGGGCGCTGATCTGGATGTACGTGCCGGTCCTGCTCATCGTGCCGGACACCTTCCACGCCATCACGCCCGGCCTGCCCGATCCGAGCGCCAACGTGGCGGTGATGATCCCGCTCTTTTTCGCCACGCTCGCCGCCTATGCCCGCTTCTGGCGCCCCTCGCCGGCCGACGTGCTGGTGATCGCGATCGCATCGGTGATGGCCTGGTCGGAATACCTCGCGGCGGGCTACAGCGAAGCGCAGAACCTGCTTTCCGGCACGCTGTTCCAGATCGTCGCGCCCTACCTGGTCGCGCGCCTGGCGATCGACCGCGAAGGGCTGCATGTCGACATGGCCAAGCGCGTCGTCGTCATCATGTTCGCGATCGCCCTGATCGGCCTGTTCGAGTTCAAGTTCGGCTGGAATCCGTTTCTCACCCTGCCCGAGCGCGCGCTGTTTCCCGGCCAGGGCCTGGGCTGGGTCACCACCTTCCGCCATGGCTTCGCCCGCGTCGCCGGCCCCTATGCCCACTGCATCCTGGCCGGCATGATGATGATCATGGCCTACCGCCTCAACCGCTGGCTGGAATGGGGCGGGCACTGGGAACCAACCTTCCGCCGCTTTCCCAACCTGCCGCTGTCCAAGGGGCGGATCATCACCATCGTCCTGCTCATCGGCTCGATCACCACCATCGCCCGCGGCCCCTGGCTGGGCGGCCTGCTGGGAGCGCTCTTCGTCAATGCCGGCCGCCACCCGAAACGCGAAAAGGCGTTTGCCATCGGCCTGAGTGCCATGGCCCTGCTGGCGGTGCCCGCCTACATGGCTTTCGAGGCCTACCTCGAGGTTGCGCCGGGCATAGAAGCGACGCTGTCGCAGGAAACCGCGATGTACCGCAAGGTGCTGTTCGAGAAGTATTACCTGATCGCGCTGGACCACGCCTGGTTCGGCTGGGGGCGCAACACCTGGCCGAAGGTCGCCGGCATGGCCTCGATCGACAACTACTACCTGTTGCTGTCCCTGATGCACGGCGTGCTGACCACCGCGCTGCTGGTCGGCCTGATCGCCTGGATGAGCGTCCGCCTGTATCGCAAGGGCATGGCCGAACCCGCGGCCGAGAGTTCGCTGGCTTTCACCTTCCTCGGCATCATCCTCGCCTTCGCGGTGTCGATGGTGACCGTCTACCTCGGCGAGAACGTGGTCCCGGCCTTCTTCATGCTGCTGGGATGGGCGGAGGGCTACATCCAGGGCAAGGGCTATCAGGGCATCGGCGGCGGCAAGGCGGCAGGCAGTGCCGCCGACACTCCGAAACCGCCCTTCCGCTTCAGGCGCGTGATCCGCTGAGGCGGCGGCATTCTGCGCGGTAGCTTCTTCGCTGCCGTCAGTTGCGGCAGATCGGCGTCAGCCAGCGAAAGTCCTTCGGCATCCTTGGCTGAAAGGATGGGCGGGCCTTGCAAGGGCCAGTCGATACCCAGTTGCGGATCGTCCCAGCGAATGCAGCGTTCGTGCCCGGCCGCCCGGTAGTCGGTCACCTTGTAGAGAAAATCGGCTGACCCGGAAAGCACCAGGAAACCATGCGCGAATCCGGCCGGGATCCACATCTGGCGCCGGTTTTCAGCCGACAGCGTGCAGCCGTACCAGCGTCCGAAGGTGGGCGATGCGCTGCGGATATCGACCGCGACATCGAAAACTTCGCCGGCCGTGACACGAACCAGCTTGCCCTGTGCCTGGCGTACCTGGTAGTGAAGGCCGCGCAACACGTTGTGCGCCGAGGTCGAATGGTTGTCCTGCACGAAGTCGGCCTGGACGCCCGTCGCTTCCCTGAAGTCTCTGGCGTTGAAGCTCTCGTAGAAATTGCCGCGGGCGTCGCCGAACACTTTGGGTTCAATGACCAGCAGGCCCTCGATGGGGGTCTTGATGACGTTCATGTTCAGAATACTTTCTCGCGGAGGATGCTGAGCAGGTAGCGGCCGTAGGCGTTCTTGGCCAGGGGTCGCGCCAACTGTTCGAGGGCTGCGTCATCGATCCACTTGCGGCGCCAGGCGATTTCTTCCGGGCAGGAGACCTTGAGTCCCTGCCGGTTTTCGATGGTGGCGATGAACTGCGAGGCCTCGAGCATGGATTCGTGGGTGCCGGTATCGAGCCAGGCGTGGCCGCGACCCATGACCTGGACGTCGAGCGCGCCCTGTTCGAGGTAGAGCCGGTTGAGGTCGGTGATCTCGAGTTCCCCGCGGGCGGAGGGCTTGAGGCCGGCGGCGAGTTCGATCACGTGCTTGTCGTAGAAGTAGAGGCCGGTGACGGCATAACGGCTCTTGGGCACGCTCGGCTTCTCTTCGAGGCTGACCGCGCGACCGCCGTCGTCGAATTCGACGACGCCGTAGCGCTCGGGGTCGTTGACCGGGTAGGCGAAAACCGTGGCGCCGGATGTCCTGGCGCTGGCGGCCGCGAGGTCGTTGGCGAATTCGTGGCCGTAGAAGATGTTGTCGCCGAGGACCAGGGTGCTTGGCGCATCACCGATGAAATCGCGGCCGATGATGAAGGCCTGGGCCAGGCCGTCCGGCCACGGCTGCACGGCATAGGAAAGATCGAGCCCCCACTGGCTGCCGTCGCCGAGCAGTTGCTCGAAGCGCGGCGTGTCCTGCGGCGTGGAGATGATCAGGATCTCGCGGATTCCGGCCAGCATCAGCGTGCTCAGGGGATAGTAGATCATCGGCTTGTCGTAGATCGGCAGCAGCTGTTTCGACACCGACATCGTGAGCGGGTAGAGGCGGGTGCCGGAACCTCCGGCGAGGATCAGGCCTTTGCGTAGTTTGTTCATGACTGGACCAGAAGTAAGAAGTAGTTGGGGCGGGGTTTGCATGGTTCAGGAATCAGGCGCCGTACTGCTTTGCCACCCAGTCGCGGTAGCCGCCGCTTTGCACGGCATTTACCCATTCCCGGTTTTCGAGATACCACTGCACGGTCTTGCGGATGCCGCTGCCGAAGGTCTCCGCCGGCTTCCAGCCCAGTTCGCGTTCGATCTTGCGCGCGTCGATGGCATAGCGGCGGTCGTGCCCGGGGCGATCGGTGACGAAACTGATCTGTTCCCGATAGGATATGCCGTCGACGTGCGGACGCAGTTCGTCGAGCAGGGCGCAGACCGCATGCACGATGTCGATGTTGGGTTTCTCGTTCCAGCCGCCGACGTTATAGCTCTCGCCGACTCGGCCCGCCTCCAGCACGCGGCGGATGGCGCTGCAGTGGTCTTTCACATAGAGCCAGTCGCGCACCTGCCGGCCGTCGCCGTAGACCGGCAGCGGCTTGCCGGCCAGTGCATTGACGATCATCAGCGGGATCAGCTTCTCCGGGAAGTGGTAGGGGCCGTAGTTGTTCGAGCAGTTGGTGGTCAGCACCGGCAGGCCGTAGGTGTGGTGGTAGGCACGCACCAGGTGGTCGCTGGCGGCCTTGCTCGCGGAATAGGGGCTATTGGGCTCGTAACGATGGTTTTCGGTAAAGGCCGGTTCGTCCGCGGAAAGCGAACCATAGACCTCGTCGGTCGACACATGCAGCAGGCGGAAGCCGCTGTGCTGCGGTTCGGGCATGCCACCCCAGTAGGCACGCACGGCTTCGAGCAGATGAAAAGTGCCGACGATGTTGGTCTCGATGAATTCGCCGGGGCCGTGGATCGAGCGATCGACGTGGGATTCCGCGGCAAGGTTGACCACGGCGCGCGGGCGGTGTTCGGCCAGCAGTTGCGCGACCAGATTGACGTCGCCGATGTCGCCGCGGACGAAGACATGGCGCGGGTTGCCTGCAAGGGCGGCGAGGTTCTGCAGGTTCCCGGCGTAAGTCAGCTTGTCCAGATTGATGACGGTCTCGTCCGACTGCGCGAGCCAGTCGAGGACGAAGTTGCTGCCGATGAATCCGGCACCGCCGGTGACGAGCACAGTCATTGTTGTCTCACTTTCCGTTGCCGGTTGTCGAAGCGCTGAGGCCGAAAGTCATGAAGGACAGGCCGGGCAGGAGCTGGCGCAGGAAGTAGCCGACTTCGGCAATGCCCTTCTTCTGGACATAGATGACATCACCTTCCTCCAGCGCGAAATTGAGCTTGCGATCGGCCGTGAGCAGCGACTTCAGGGGAATCCGCTGGACGGCTTCGCGGCCCGGCCGGAAAAGGGAAATCTCGTCTTCATTCGCGTCCTCGTTGGGGCCCCCGGCCTGCGCGAGTGCGTCCATTACGGACATGTCTGGAGTCAGGCGGTAGCCGCCCGGCTTTTGCACGGCCCCCATCACGTACATCAGGGTGTCGTTGGAATCCGGGATGTAGATCAGGTCGTCGGGCTTGAGGCGGATGTTGTAGGCGAGGTCGCCGCGGTTGAGCAGGTGCTTGAGATCGACCCAGATGATCTGCTCGCGGCCGCGGAAGACCGCGCAGCGCGTCAGCGTCGCCTGCTTGTCCAGCACCGGCAGGCTGCCGGCACGCGCCAGGGCGTCGAGCAGCATAGGCGGCTTGTCGAACTGCATCACGCCCGGCGTCAGCACGCGCCCGAGGATCGTGATGCGGTTGCCGTGGTATTCGTCGATGCCGAGGTTGACCACCGGCGCGGTGTAGTAGCGCCGCAGGCGTTCGCCGATGTTGCCGGCGGCCTCTTCCCGCGTCATGGTAGTCAGTCGCATCGGCCCGATCAGCGGCATCGTGATCTGGCCGTCCGGGCCCACCGTATGCTTGCCGCTGAGTTCGGGACGGTTCCAGACGTTGAGCGTGATCTTGTCGCCCTCACCCAGGCGGTAAACCGGATCGACCTCGGCCTCGAATGCCGCCAGGGCAGCTTTGTCATGAAAGCTCACGCGGTCGCTCTTCTCGGCCTTCTGGAAGGCGTCGACGTTCTTCGGCACGTTCGGAATGCCGGTGGCACAGCCGGCAAGCAACAACAAGAACGCAATGAATAAGGGGTAGGCGGCGCGATGCATCATGTGCTTTTCCATTTCGGGAATGAGTTGAAGAACCGGTCGAGCAGGCCCCGCACGCGGGACCGCTCGTCCTCCTGCAGCAATTTCCAGGTGACTGCGGCCCACACGGTGCTGTAGGTCAGGCCGAACAACAGCAGGCCGGCCAGGGTCGCCCAGCGTCCGGGCAGGCCCGGCATCACCGCCTGCCAGAGCAGCAGCAGCGCCGCGGCCAGCGGATAGGCGACGAATCCGGGCAGCAGGATCTCGCGGAACAGTTCGCCGACGGGCAGCGCGAGCTGGCGCTGGTTGTAGAGCAGGTAGGCGATCGCCGCCACCGCGCTGCCGCCGCTCAGGCCGACGATCAGCGCGGTCGCGGTGCTGCCCAGAAGCAGCATGGCGAGGCCGATGCCGGCGGCCAGCGCGACGATGCGCATGCCGTGGTAGAGAAACTCGTTGCCCATCCGCCCCATCGCGCGGAACACCGCGGAACCGGGGCCGGTGATGATGTGCAGGTGGGACCAGAGCGCCGTCAGCGCAAGGATCTGCGGCATCTGCTCGAGGCCTTCGCGGGTGCCCAGCCAGGCGAGGGCGAGCGGTGCGGAAAACACCGCCATGAAGCCCAGCGGCAGCCCGGCCAGCAGGCTCACGGCACGGGTCGATTGGCGATAGAGGGCGCGGATAGCCGGCATGTCGTCGTTCGCGGCGTGGCGCGCGGCGGCCGGCATCGCCACGTTGCTGATGGACGAAGGCACCGAAATCGCCGCCACCGGCAGCTTGGCGCCGAGTTCGAACAGGGCAATGCCCTTGGGCCCGAGCAGGACGCCGGCGATCACCCGGTCGATCGAGAACAGGGCCGTGCCGAGCAGCGTGCTGGCCTGGACCGCGACGCCGAAGCCGAAGAAGTGGCGCAGCATCGCCTTGTCGAAATGGCGCGGGCGCAACTCCAGGCCCGGCAGGAAGCGGTGCGCCAGGCGGGCGAAGGACGCCAGCGACCAGGTGTAGCGCAGCACGAAGGCCGCCAGCAGGCTATAGACGCCGGCCCCGGCAAGCAGGAAGATCAGGATCAGGACCGGCTCGATCGCGTAGCCGACGATGGCAACCTGCTTTTCCTCGCGGATGCGCTGCAGGCCGTGCAGCAGGTAACAATAGGCGCCGAGCGACAGGTCGAGCAGAAACATCGCCGCCGAGCCCATGACGAGGATGCTCGCCATCCCGCGTTGCTCGGGCAACACCTTGAGGAAGGCCAGCACCTGCGGCAGCGCCAGCCAAAGCGCCGAAAGCACGCAGACCGCCAGCAGCGACAGGGTGATCACTCCGGTGCTGAGCAGGCGGTTGATCGCCGCCGTATCGCCGTGGGCGTGATAGCGCGCGACGAAACGCACATAGACGTTGGAAAAGCCGACATCGGTCAGGCCGATGTACATGATCAGGATGAAGCAGGCCGACCAGAGCCCGTATTCCGCCAGCGACAGGTGCGACAGCACCAGCGGCGGCAGCAGCAGGCGGCTGGCCAGATAGAAGGCGTTGGCGAACATCGCGTAGCCCGCATTGCCGGCGACATCGGGGGTTGCAGTGGAGCTTGCGCGAGTGGTGCCGACAGCGGCTGACGGTGTGTCCTTTTCCATGCCGCCAGATTACGGACGGCCCAGGCAGGGTTGTGTCAGGAAGGTGAACTCTTGGCAAAACTGCGCCACATCCCTATCTGACCGGGACCGCACAAGCAAGGCTCCCGATACAATGCTTCGACGGTATTTTGACGATTTCGATTCGATACGATCAATCAGTCATACAGGGAAACTGCAATGAAACAGATGCTGCCCGCACTTGATGACAAGGCCCTTCTGGCGCTGACAAAGGAAGGCGAACGCGAGCTTCGCGAACCCGGAACGCGGCTGACCCCGGACCAGCTCGAGGCGCTGGTGCTGATGGACGATATGTCGACGGTGGCACAAACCGTCAAACGGGTATCCGGCCTGAGCGGCGAAGAGTCGGATGCCGTGCGCGAGCGATTTGTCGATCTGGTTGCCAAGGGTCTGGTGTGTTGCGGCGCCGACCTTGGCCGCGGCGCTCTCGATCCCGGCGACTTCTTCACCCCAAGCGTCGGGCTTCCCGCCGGTTCCGACCTCGGCGCGCAGGCTCGGGCCGACGCCGACATCAAATTGCTCGGGCGCAATGGCTACTGCGTCAACATGGCGCGTCACCCGGCAGTCCCGCGGGAACGTGCTGACGGGGACAAGCTGACGGTTGTCGTGGTCGACGACGACCGGAACATCTGCAGCCTGCTGAAAATGTACCTCAAGCTCGAGGGCCTTGAAACGCGGCTGGCCACCAACCGCGAAGAGATCGTCGCCGCGCTTCGCCAGGCGCCGTTACCCGATCTGGTGCTGCTCGACGTCTCCCTGCCCGATGCCGACGGCTTCGACATTCTCGCCAGAATGCGACAGCACCCTGTGCTTCGGGCAGTGCCGGTGATCATGGTCACGGCTGCGGCAACGCGCGAAGCCGTACTCAGGGGAATACAGGGCGGTGCCGACGGTTACGTTACCAAGCCCTTCCAGATTCACCCCCTGGTCCGGGCGGTCAAGGAGGTGCTCGGCCTGAAATACGATGCCGGCGATACGGACTGGGATTTCGCGCATTGACAGGGCTGCCAGTGGCTGTTGACGCCACAAGGTTGCCTGATGACTTATTCATTTTCTATTTCAGGTCAGTGGCCCAAGCGGAAGTAGCCAATTCGAAAAAGCGGACGCTCAGACGTCTGAATTCACCGGCGCTGCGCGGCTTCATCGCGCAGCGTCCAGCGACCGAGGGGAGCGAGGTCGACCGCAGGGTTGGGCGTCATGCAGCCTTCTGCCGCACAAGCTTCACTTGAAGCTCACAGCCAACCGCTTGCGCATAGCGCTTTAACGTTGCCAGCGACGGAGCATGCTTTCCAGCAGACTCGAGCCGCGAAACTGCACTCTTGGTTGTTCCCATCCGTTCCGCAACAGCGTCTTGCGTCAGGCCGGCACGAGACCGGGCCTTGAGCATTTGCCCGGCAACCTGGTATTCAAGGGCAAGGGCGTCATAGGCTTCGACAAACCCCTTGCGAGTTGCCGCCTTAGCAAGGAATTCTTTGTGTGAATGGCGGACGGGCTTGAATTTCAGTTCAGCCATTTGAAACCTCCTTCATGCGCTTTCGCGCTAACTTAAGTTCTCGGTCGGGCGTTTCCTGAGACTTCTTGATGAAAGCATGCAGGACGACAACCCGTTTGCCAACGAGAAAGCAGTAGAACGCTCTACCGATGCCGGAACGACCGCGAGGCCGAAGCTCAAACAGGCCATCACCGAAGGCCCGCGAGTGCGGAAGCCTGAGGCTCGGCCCATGTTCAATAAGCAGTTCAACCAAGCGTGCGTAATCGGCGAGAACATCCACGGGCCACGACTCAATATCGTGTAGCACCCGCTCATGGAAGTACTCGATCTCGAATGACATGTACGGATGTTAGCAAATACGCGAACAACGATCAATGAGCGCTATCACTGACCTGACGCCCAGCAGTTATGCAGACGCAGAAGTGTCCAGGCTATTTCCAATAATACAGACAGGGGGATGACCGCTTTGCGGCGATATCCTCACCGACTGGTCATGGCCGGGTCCGGGCCACCAATCTGCCCACCGCAGCACGCCCTCAATAACCGGATTGTGGCGACCTGTAGTTTCGCCGCGAACATGAAACCGATGGCATCGTGCGCTGCACGGCAAATTGACAGCCATAGGTTCCGGATAGCCCTCAATTGCTCGCTTCGCGCGTCTATCGCCAGCCGCTCCGAAAAGCTATTTCACACCAAGGGTAGCCAGGCTGTAGGCTGGGAGCGAAAACACGGCCTGTCCGTCGCGACAGGAGATCACCAGCGCTTTCGTGACGATCCGAGTGGCATTCTCGTTGTTCAGCGCGGGATTGGAACCGTCCAGCAGGTCCATCTGCAAAACGTCCTGCGGACAGGGCACCAAAACCGAAACGGCCTCGGCGCGTCCTGATACCACTGCAAAGCGCCGACCGCCATCGAATGACACGGCGGTCAGGTCGTCGCAGCGCGTACCGCTGCACCTCAC
>CAMBRI010000151.1 GCA_945870205.1 Sulfuritalea hydrogenivorans sk43H
TGTTCCGCAACATGCGCGGCATCGGCGGCTCAACGATTCTGGGCAGCGGTGAAGTGGCGCTGATCCTCGACGTGCAGGCTCTGGTCAGCCGCAGCGCCCGCGCCGAAGAACAACTGGCACACGGCGCCACCGGCATGCGCCGGCTTGAGTCGCATTGAACACCACCCTGAACCCGGCGACTCGCGCCAGCTTTTGTCGATATTTGTTGCACACCAAGGAGAAACTCAAATGTTCAAGAATCTGAAAATAGGTATCCGCCTCGGGCTGGGCTTTGGCCTGGTGTTGCTGCTGCTGGTGGCAATTTCCGCGCTCAGCTACACGCGTCTGGGCATGCTCAACAGCGAAATCGAAAACATGGTCAATGACAAGTTCGTCAAGACCGTGCAGGCCAACGACATCGTCGACGCCATCAATGCCATCGCTCGCATCCAGCGCAATTCATTGCTGGTCAAGGGCGAAGAGAACATGAAAAGGGAGCTCGATCGCATCCCCGCCGAACGCAAGAAGATCGGTGACAATCTGGACAAACTGACCGCCGCAATCAAGTCCGACGCCGGCAAGGCTATCTTGAAGAAGCTGACCGACAGTCGCGCTGCCTACGTTCCCTTGCAGGATAAGTTTGACCAACTGATGCGCGCCGGCAAGCGCGATGAAGCTACCGACTTGTTGCTGGGCGACCTGCGCAGGGTGTTCAACGAGTACCTGAAAAACGTGAACGAGCTGATCGACTTCCAGACCAAGCTGATGGAAAAGACCGGCAAGGACGCCGATGCCGCTGCCGACAATGCCCAGTCCCTGATTCTGATCATTGCCGGCGCTTCATTGCTGCTCGCCATCGGCTTTGCCTGGTGGGTCACGCGCAGCATCACCAAGCCGATCGGCGAAGCCTCGGCCGCCGCCGAAGCCTTGTCCAACGGGGATTTGACCGTGCATATCGAAGTCAGCAGCAAGGACGAGGTCGGCGTCATGATGGGCGCCATGCAAAACCTTACCGGCAAGCTGAACCAGATCATCGGCGAAGTGAAGGGTGCGGCCGATGCACTGTCGAACGCCGCCGGCCAGGTCTCGGCCACGGCGCAGTCCTTGTCGCAGTCTTCCTCCGAACAGGCGGCGAGCGTCGAGGAAACGACAGCCTCCATCGAAGAGATGACTGCCAGCATCACGCAGAACACCGAGAACGCCAAGGTCACCGACAACATGGCCACCAAGAGTTCGACCGAGGCCGTACAGGGCGGTGCGGCAGTGAAGGAAACCGTCGAAGCCATGAAGCAGATTGCCGGCAAGATCGGCATCATCGACGACATCGCCTACCAGACCAATCTGCTGGCCTTGAACGCCGCAATCGAAGCAGCACGCGCCGGCGAGCACGGCAAGGGCTTCGCGGTAGTCGCCGCCGAAGTACGCAAGCTGGCCGAACGCAGCCAGATTGCCGCGCAGGAAATCGGGCAACTCGCCGGTTCCAGCGTGAAGATGGCCGAACAGGCCGGCAAGCTGCTCGACGAAATGGTGCCAAGCATCAAGAAGACCTCCGACCTGGTTCAGGAAATTGCCGCCGCATCGCAAGAGCAAAGTCAGGGCGTGGGTCAGATCAACGGCGCCATGGGCCAGTTGAACAAGGCCACGCAGCAGAACGCCTCGGCCTCCGAGGAACTCGCCGCCACCTCCGAGGAAATGGGCGGCCAGGCCGCACAACTGCAGGAGTTGATGGAATTCTTCACGCTCGAGGACCAGCGCGTCGGCGCCGGCAGCGCGGCGAAGAAGTCGCGTCCGGCCGCCACGGCAGCCCGTGCAGCGGCCCCCAAGGCCCGCACCTCAAGGCAAGCGGCCGCTGCCCCCGAAGGCGACTTCGAGCGCTTCTGAGCAACAGGAGAACACCATGGGACAAGTCGCGCAACAAGTCGTCGCCGCCAAGGGCAGCAGCAAAAAAGCTGTCGTGGCCGCCAGCACGGCCGAGATCGCGCAATACCTCACCTTTCTGCTCTCCGGAGAGATGTACGCGGTGGGCATCCTCAACGTCAAGGAGATCATCGAATACGGCAGCCTGACCGAGATCCCCATGATGCCGGCCTTCATTCGCGGCGTGATCAACCTGCGCGGCGCGGTGGTGCCGGTGATCGATCTGTCGGCGCGCTTTGGCGGCCAACGCACGGAAACCTCGCGCCGTACCTGCATCGTGATCATCGAACTGGCTCATGACGATGAGCGCCACGTCATAGGCGTGGTGGTCGACGCGGTGTCGGAAGTGCTGGAAGTGTCCGCCGCCGACATCGAACCACCGCCCAGTTTCGGCGCCAGGATCCGCGCCGATTTCATCGAAGGCATGGGCAAGATCGCCGGCAAGTTCGTGATCATCCTCGACATTCAGAAAGTGCTGTCGATTGATGAAATCGCCGCGCTTGCCACCGTCGCCGAGCGCGGTACAGAACAATAAAGCCATGCAAGCGTCTTCGACAGCAGGCGGTTTGAGGATGTTGGATCTACCATGAAGCGCACCGCGTCGATTCCCGTCTGGCTGCGCCTTGCGGCGCTGGTATCGCTGATGCTGGTGCTGGTGCTGGTGGGCACGATCGCCTGGCAGTCGCGGATCAACCGGGCCAATGCCATCGAGCAGGCCAGCGACGTCGCCAACAGCATTCACGAAATGACCATGGCCGGCCTCACCGGCATGATGATCACCGGCACCATCGGACAACGTGAGGTATTTCTCGACCAAATCAAGGAACTTACGGTTTTGCGCAATCTCAAGGTGATTCGCGCCGAGGCCCTGATCAAGGTCTTTGGAGCCGGGACCGGCAAGGATGGTGTGCCGGATGCACTGGAAAGGCAGGCACTCTCCGATGGCAAAGACATTGCTCATGTGGAACAGGACGGGAAGAACGGCAACTACCTGCACATCGTCAAGCCCATCCTGGCGTCAAAGAATTATCTTGGCAAAGACTGCACGACCTGTCACCAGGTGGCGGTAGGCACCATCCTGGGTGTCGTCAGCATGCAGATCAAGCTGGACAAGGCCGACGCGGCGGCAAGCAGTTTCAGGTACGGCAGCGCCCTGATCGCCACACTAGTCTCCCTGCCCTTGCTGGCACTGCTGGCCCTGGCCATCCAGCGCTTTCTTCGCCGCGTACTCGGTGGTGAACCGGGCTATGCCGTGGAGGTGATGCACCGCCTGGCCGATGGCGATTTGAATGACGACATAGTGTTGCGCAAAGGCGATACGGGCAGCCTGCTGTTCGCCATCCGCAAGACCCGTGAAAGCCTGGCCCACATCATCGGCGAGGTTCGGCAAAGCGCAAACATGCTGGTCAACTCGTCACAGCAGGTCTCGGCCACGGCGCAATCGCTGTCGCAATCGTCCTCCGAACAAGCCGCCTCGGTCGAGGAAACCACGGCCTCCATCGAAGAGATGACGGCCAGCATCACCCAGAACACCGAGAACGCCAAGGTCACCGACAACATGGCCACCAAGAGTTCGACCGAGGCCGTACAGGGCAGCATGGCGGTGAAGGAAACCGTCGAAGCCATGAAGCAGATTGCCGGCAGGATCGGCATCATCGACGACATCGCCTACCAGACCAATTTGCTGGCCTTGAACGCCGCGATCGAAGCAGCCCGCGCCGGCGAGCACGGCAAGGGCTTCGCGGTAGTCGCCGCCGAAGTGCGCAAGCTGGCCGAACGCTCTCAAGTTGCGGCGCAGGAGATCGGGCAACTGGCCGGTTCCAGCGTGAAGATGGCCGAGCAGGCCGGCAAACTGCTCGACGAAATGGTGCCGAGCATCAAGAAGACCTCCGACCTGGTGCAGGAAATCGCCGCCGCATCGCAAGAGCAAAGTCAGGGCGTGGGCCAGATCAACGGTGCCATGGGCCAGTTGAACAAGGCCACGCAACAGAACGCCTCGGCCTCAGAGGAACTCGCCGCCACCTCCGAGGAAATGGGCGTCCAGGCCGCACAACTGCAGGAACTCATGGAGTTCTTCACGATTGATCCGCAGCAGACCACACGCAGGGCCACCTGAAAGGCATAGGGCCAATCCATGAACCAGCCGCATGCAATCGGAATGACTGAACTGACGCTCTCTGCCGATGCAGTGAAGGGTTCCCTGCTGCTTATCGTCGACGACGTGCCGGCCAACCTCAGCGTGCTCGGCGATCTGCTGCACGATGCCGGCTACCAGGTCAAGGCTGCCACATCCGGCCGCGCCGCGCTGCGCTATGCAACGCAAAGCCCGCAGCCAGCGCTGGTGCTGCTCGACGTGATGATGCCCGACATGGACGGCTACCAGGTACTCGCCGCATTGCGTGAGGATCCGACCACGCGCAACATTCCGGTGATTTTCGTCACCGCACTCGACAATGCCCGCGACGAAGAGCGCGGCTTTCAGCACGGCGCCGCCGACTACATTGCCAAGCCCATCAAGCCCGACGTGGTCCTCGCCCGGGTGCGCAGCCAGTTGCTGGCGCGCCTGGCCGGCAACTGGCTGCGCGACCAGAATGCCACGCTGGAGGCCGAGGTGACGCGGCGCATGGAAGAAAACGAGCTGATCCAGACGGTCAGCATCCGCGCCCTGGCCCACCTCGCCGAGACCCGCGACCCCGAGACTGGCAACCATATTTTGCGCACCCAGGGGTATGTGCGCCTGCTGGCCACCCTGCTGCAGGATCACCCCCGCTTTGCACCGACGCTGGACGATACCTACATCAAGATGCTGGCGCACTCCGCGCCCTTGCACGACATCGGCAAGGTGGGCATTCCCGACTCCATCCTGCAAAAGCCCGGCAAGCTCACCGGGGACGAATGGGAAATCATGAAGACGCACTCGCGCCTGGGCAGCGATGCCATCGAGGCGGCCGAGCGGGACATCGACAAGCCGGTGGAGTTTCTCGCCCTGGCCAAGGAAATCGCCCATTGGCATCACGAACGATGGGACGGCAAGGGCTATCCGGATGGCCTGGCGGAGGAAGCGATTCCCCTCTCGGCGCGGCTCATGACCCTGGCCGACGTGTTCGATGCGCTGATTTCGCGACGTGTCTACAAGGAGGCCATGGCCTTTGACGAAGTGCGCGCCATCATTTCTTCAGAGCGTGGCCGCCAGTTCGATCCCGATGCGGCCGACGCCTTCCTTGCCGCATTCGACCAATTCACCGCAATCGCCGAGCGTCACGGCGACGGCCAGCCATGAAATCCGCCGAGTCCACAGTAGCGCCGCGCCCGGATCAGAGCCGCATAACCATCCTGGCGGTGGTGCTGGGCTATGCGGCATTCGGCGCCCTGTGGATTCTTGTTTCCGATCGCGCATTGGAATGGCTGGTGAGTGACCCGACGCTGATGACCATTGCCAGCACGCTGAAGGGCTGGGCCTTCATCCTGGTGACCTCGCTGCTGCTTTACCAACTACTGCGACGAAGGTTCGGTGCGTCTTCCACCGGACCCAGGCCATGGGCACCGATGCGCCGGCGCTCCCTGCTCTGGTCGCTGGGGCTGGCCACCGTGGCCGCGATCGGCATGACCGCAATCACCGTTACCTACATTATCGACCAGCACCAGGAGCGGGTGGCCGTGCGCCTGCAGGCGGTCGCCGATCTCAAGGCGCAGCAAATCGCGGGCTGGCTGGCAGAACGGCAAAGCGACGCACAGTTTTTCAGGACCAACCGCGCGCTGTCCCAGGACTATTGGCGCTGGCGCGAACGCGGCGACACCGTCAGCCACGATCACCTGCTAGGCGATCTTGAACTGTTCCGCGCCAACCAGAACCATGCCGGAGTGATGCTACTCGATGAAAAAATCCAGCTGCTATGGAACTCTGCGAAGGATGACCTCAAACTCGACCCGACGCTTCTGGCCGCGGCGCGCGAGGCGGCCGCGACCCAGCAGACCGGCAGGATCGGGCCCTACCGCGACGCCGGCGGACGGGTACGTCTGGACTTTGTCGTACCCCTGCCGGCTAGTAATGACCGCCCCGGCCCGGTGATCATTTTGCGCGTTGACCCCGCCACTTATATCCTTCCCCTGCTGCAGGCCTGGCCGGCGCCCAGCGCCAGCGCAGAAACTTTGCTGTTCCGCCGTGATGGAAACGACGTGCTGTACGTCAACGATCTGCGCCATCGGAGTGACGCCGCCGGGCAGTTTCGCGTGGCATTGGCCACCGACAAACTGCTGGCGGCCCAGGTACTGCGCGGCGAAGTAAAGCCGGGCAGCCTGGTCGAGGGCGTCGACTATCGCAATGTGTCTGTGCTCGGGGTGGTGCGCGCCGTAAGCGGAACCGACTGGTTCCTGATCGCCAAGATGGATCGGGCCGAACTCATGGCGGACGCCTGGCGCGACAGCCTTTGGGCCGCGCTGGCGGGGCTGCTGACACTATTCGTGGCCGCGGTCGGCGTCATCGTAGTCCGTCAGCGCGAACGCCTGCTGACGGCGGTGCTGGACCGCGAGACCCAGAACGAGAAACTGCATACCCTCGAATTGCTCGACGCCCTGGTGGAAGGCTCGGACGACGCCATCTTCGTCAAGGACAACGAGGGCCGTTACCTCCTTTATAACGCTGCCGCCTGCAGGCGGGTAGGCAAGACACGACAGGAAGTTTTGGGACGCGACAGCAGTGCCGTTTATCCGCCCGCCGAAGCGGCAAGGCTGACCCTGGCCGATCACGAAGTCATCGACGCGAACAGCGCAAGAACCGGCGAAGAGTCGCTCACCACGGTGGATGGCGTTCGAGTATTCCAGACCACGCGCGGGCCGCTACACGACGACGACGGCAAGGTGATCGGCACCTATGGCATTTCGCGCGACATCACCGTGCGCAAGCAGGCCGAGCAGTCGCTGAAGGACTCGGAAGTGCGCTTTCGCGACCTGGTTAACACCACCGACGGCATCGTCTGGGAGGCCGACGCCAATACCTTCGAGTTCACCTTCGTCAGCCAGAAAGCCGAGCGCCTGTTGGGCTACCCGATCGCCGAGTGGCGCAAGCCCGGCTTCTGGGTGGAGAACATTCATCCCGATGACCAGACCTGGGCACCCGAATATTGCGCGGCCTGCACCGGTCGCCTCGAGGCGCACGACTTCGAATTCCGCTTCATCGCACGTGACGGCAGCACGGTCTGGCTGCAGGACATCGTCACCGTGGTGGCGGAGGACGGCAAACCGCGCTGGCTGCGCGGCATCATGATGGACGTCACCGAGCGCAAGCAATCCGATGAGATGCTGCGCAAGCTATCCCTGGCTGTCGAGCAGAGCCCGGAAAGTATCGTCATTACCAATGTTCATGGCGAGATCGAATACGTGAACGACAGTTTCGTCCAGAACACCGGTTACAGCCGCGAGGACGTGATCGGCCAGAACCCGAAGATCCTGCATTCAGGCAAGACGCCCCGAGAAACCTATGCCGCAATGTGGCACGAACTTGGCCAGGGCCGGCCGTGGAAAGGCGAGTTCTTCAACCGCCGCAAGGACGGCAGCGAATATGTCGAGTTTGCCATCGTCACGCCGATTCGCCAGCCCGACGGCACGGTCACCCACTACGTCGCGGTGAAGGAGGACATCACCCAGAAGAAGCGCATCGGCGCCGAATTGGACTTGCACCGTCATCATCTCGAAACGCTGGTGGCGAGCCGCACCGCGCAGCTCGCCGAGGCCCTGGACCGGGCCGAGGCGGCCAATCTCGCCAAGAGTTCCTTCCTGGCCAACATGAGCCACGAAATCCGCACACCGATGAATGCCATCGTCGGCCTGACCTACATCCTGCGCCGCACCCAGCCCAGGCCCGAACAGGCCGACAAGCTGACCCGGATTTCCGATGCCGCCGACCACCTGCTGGCGATCATCAACGACATTCTCGACTTGTCCAAGATCGAGGCCGGCAAGGTGGCGCTGGAGCACACCGACTTTTCGCTGTCGGCCATCCTCGATCACACGCGCTCCCTGATTGCCGGGCCGGCACACGACAAGGGGATCAACGTCCGGGTGGAATGCGAAGGCGTTCCGCTCTGGCTCCGAGGCGACCCGACGCGGCTGCGGCAGGCCCTGCTCAATTTCGCCGGCAACGCCGTCAAATTCACCAAGCGTGGCAGCGTCACCCTGCGCGTCGTTCTGCTGCATGAAGTAGGCGACGAAGTCCTGATTCGCTTCGAGGTGCAAGACACCGGCATCGGCCTGACGCCGGCGCAGATTGAGGGCCTGTTCCATGCCTTCGTCCAGGCCGATGCATCGACCACGCGCAGCTACGGCGGCACCGGGCTGGGCCTCGCCATCACCCGCCGCCTGGCCGAGATGATGGGTGGCGAAGTCGGGGTGGAAAGCGTTCCCGGCGAGGGCAGCACCTTCTGGTTCGCCGTGCGCCTGCAGCGCGGCCACGGCATCGTGCCAAGCAGCCCTGATCAGGCCGACGCTGCCACCGACAGCGCCGAGGCCGCATTGCGTCGGCACCATGGCGGCCAGCGACTCTTGCTGGCGGAAGACAACGCGGTCAACCGGGAGGTTGCGCTGGAACTGATCAGTGCCACCGGCATCCATGCCGATACCGCGAAGGACGGGCTCGAAGCGGTCGCCAAGGCGGCCACCATCGCCTACGACCTGATCCTGATGGATGTGCAGATGCCGAAAATGAATGGCCTCGATGCAACGCGCGCCATACGCGCCCTGCCCCGCGGCGCCGATATTCCCATTCTGGCGATGACCGCCAATGCCTTCGATGAAGACCGTCGGGCATGCAAGGAGGCAGGAATGAACGACTTTGTTGCAAAACCGGTTAATCCTCCCATGTTCTACGCCGCCCTGCTGAAATGGCTGCCAACCCGCACTGCCGCGCAGGACGCGGCAGTGGCAACGGTTGCCGTCGCACCGCCCGTGATCACCGACGAAGCCCAGCGGCGCCGGCTGGCCGCTATTCCCGGCCTCGACCTCGATTGCGGGCTGGCGATGGTGCGCGGCAACGTGACCAAATTTACCCGGCTGCTGGTCCTGTTTGCCGACGGCTACCATCATCATGCGGACCAGATCCTCAGCCTGCTGGCCACGGGCGAGCACGCGGCCATCGAACCGATCGCCCATTCCCTGCGGGGCTCCGCCGGCATGCTGGGGGCGCTGAGCGTTTCGGAAGCCGCGTCCGATGTGCTCGCGGGCCTCGATCGCGACGCCGCCTCGGACGAAATCGTGCCACTGAGCAAGCGACTCGCCGAGGAATTGTCGCGCCTGGTGGGTGGCATCCGCCAATACGCGACGACGACGGGGGGCGACGTGGTTGCCGTGAATGTGGTTCCAGCACGCTTCGAGGACGTCCTGACGCGCCTGGAAAAACTGCTGGAACAGGGCGATATGGCGGCCAACTACCTGGCCAAGGAAGAGGCCGACCTGCTGGGCGCCGCGCTGGGTGACGCCGCAACTTCACTGCAATCCCGCATCGATGCCTTCGACTATGAAATGGCAGTCGAGGTGCTGCGCGAGTATCGCAGTCATGCGGCTGTCGCGAACAGCCCCGTCTGAATTCACAGCTACCAGCCGATCCGAAATTTATATGCAGGCGCTTTGCTTGTTGTGGCCTTAACGCTGTCGCCGCCGTGATCCGTCGTGTTCCGAATTGATGTTTATCGAGTGAAATAACATGAAAATCAATACACCTGTCACGCAAGTCGAGGTTGCCTTTCCCCGGGGTCGCTACATTGTTTCGCGCACCGACCTCAAAGGCATCGTGACCTATGCCAACGATACCTTTGTCGACATCAGCGGCTTTTCGCGCGATGAACTAATCGGCAAGAACCACAATATGGTGCGTCATCCCGACATGCCGCCACAGGCTTTCGCCTGGTTGTGGGATACCGTCAAGGAAGGCCGTCCGTGGCGCGGTATCGTGAAGAACCGCACCAAGAGCGGTGACTACTACTGGGTGGATGCCCTGGTGGTGCCGGTGCGCAAGAACGGCCAGACCCTGGGCTACATGTCGGTGCGCACCCAGCCGACGCGCGAGCAGATTGCCGCCGCCGATGCGCTCTACAAAC
>CAMBRI010000152.1 GCA_945870205.1 Sulfuritalea hydrogenivorans sk43H
TCGACGCTGTGGCAGGGGCTGCGCTTCTATCTGGTGATGTACAAACTGGTGACTTGAGCGCTCAAATCGCCGCGAGCAGATCCAGCGAAACCCGGCAGGACTTGCGGCCCCGTCCGCGGCGCTGCTGTTCGGGTTCGAGCACCTTCTTCCGGCGCAGCCCGGACAGGATGCGCGACACGGTTTCCACGGTCAGCGCGGTGATCTCTGCGATGTCGCGCAATGGGGGAATTTCGGCGCGCGGGGCCGCCGGCGCTTGCGGCAACAGCATGCGGATCAGGCGTCGTACGCGCTCGATCGCCTGACCGGAGCGCAGCGCCACGACGCGGGCGGCACGATGGTTCGCCAGCGTCAGGGCCTGTAGCAGGGAATCGCTGTCGGCCAGCGCCCCGCCCGGCCAGGGCGATAGTTCGCAATCCGTGAGGGCCGTCGCGCGGTAGCTGTAACGACCGAACAGCAACGCTTCCGCGCCGACGATGTCGCCGTCCAGGGCAAGGCCTGCGAACACCGGTTCGCCCTCGGTCGCTTCAATCAGGTCGAAACGCACCACGCCGGAGGCCACCCGCCAGGCGATCCCCTCGGCACCGGAGTCATGGATGCGCTGGCCGCCGCTGAAGCCTATGGAATCCGGTTCAACGGTTTGCGCAGGACCAGCGGGAATGCCTGTCGTTTCGATCATCGGACAGGGGTGGCTAGTTGTTGGCTGTTTGCAGCGTGCCGGCCGCAAGCTGCGGCGCTGCCTGTCCGGCGACGGTCATCCCGGCACGGCGGCGCAGCTCGGCCATGATCTGATCGCTGTTGCGCCGCGAGGCGAGTGCGGATTCGCGCAGGTCGCGCGCCTCGATCAGTTCCGCCGCCTGCTTGCGCCAGGCGACCATGTGCGGGTGATGGTCGTGGTGCAGGTGGGCCACGCGATGCTCGTTGATCCAGCGCCAGCCTTCCTTTTCGTTCCTCGCCGTGCCTTCGCCATTGAGGTACATGGTGCCCAGCCGCGATTGCGAGGCACGGTCGCCCTTTTCGGCGGCGATGCGGTACCACTTCAGGGCTTCGGGCAAGCTCATTGCCACGCCATCGCCGTGTTCGTGGATCACCGCCAGATTGTAGGCGGCATTGGCGTCGCCCTTTTGCGCCAGCGGTGCCCAGAAGGCGACCGCCGCGGCCGTGTCGCCCGCGCGGTGGCGCCTGGCCGCATCGGCGAAGCTGGCGGCGGGATCGGCGGCAGCGGACAGGGTTGGGAGGGCGAGGGCGGCGAGCAGCAGCAGGTGGCGCTTCATGCGAGGACTCCCGGATACTGGAAAGACCTGAATGCTAAGGGCGCAGCGCTTGCGGAACTTGCGACATGGCGTCGCATGCGGCGGAATGCCGCAGATCCTCGTGGGAGCGAACGCTATCAGGGTCGGCGCCCTACTCCGGCAAGCAGATATGCTGTCCCCCGTTGGCCGGCCTGCGGCACCGGTCGGTCGCCGGGAATTCAGCGCAGGGGCATCAGCGGCCAGGCTTTGGCCGTCAATCTTCGCCGGTAGTGCGCCCAGGTGACGGTCGCGGCGCCGATTCCTGCCGCATAAATAAACAGCCCTGCCGCAAACAGGTCAATGCGGGCCTTGGCCAGGACGAGCAATACGAGGATCGCGCCGGCGGTCATCCATGGAATGATCCAGCCGCGATGCTGACGCAACTGGCGACCGAACATGGAACACACGGGAATCAGGACGAGCATGGGTGTGACCAGGGCGCCGATGCCGAACACGCTGCCCAGGAAGGCGCCGCGGCCTATGCTGCCGCCTGCGGCGCTTGCCGCGAGCAAGGTCGCCAGCGGCGCACAGGGGATCAGCGTCAGCGTCGCTCCCATCAGGAAGGGCGACACGCCATTGGCCTTCTTCACGCGCTGGCAGAGGTTGTGCGCTGTGGCCGGCCACGCCAGCCAGGCGGCGGAGACGATGGCCGACAGGCCGATCGCCAGGTTGCCGATGCCGCCCGCCAGTTCCCGCACGAACCAGGCGCCGAGGCCCCCGGCCAGCGCGCCGAGCAGCGCATAGGCCGCCAGCCGCCCGCCGAGGAAGCTCATCGTGTCGCGCCAGGCCCCCGCCTGGGCGTCCGCGCGTGCGAACACCCAGGTGCCGATGAAGGGCATGCAGGTGGCGGCGCAGGCCGTGAGCCCGAGCGACGCCCCCAGCAGCCAGACCGAGAATGCCGAAACCTCGGCGTCAGGCAGCATCGCCCGCGGGCCGCGGCTTGGGCATGAACTTCACCGGCTTCGGGTCGCCTTCGGGCGTCTCCGCCTTGAGCCGCCGCTTGTAGTAGTCGCGGTTCGATGAAAAGACCGCCCAGGGGCCGAACTTGACCTGGATGATCCCGTCGTCCGGGCAGAACTCGGCGCAGCGCCCGCACAGCGTGCAATCCTCGTTGAATGCCTTGCGCCCGTGTTCGTGATGGATCTCGGGGATGTCCATCGGGCAGGCCTTGGTGCAGATGCCGCACTTCCCGCATTTTTCGTGGCGAACCTTGACCAGCCGCGTCAGCGAGGCATGGCGGAACACGGCGTTCATGGCCAGCATCGGGCAGATGCGGCAGAAGGGCTGGCGCAAGGCGAGGGCCCCTATGAGCGTGAAGCCGAAGATCGTGTTGCCGAGTCCGCCGAGCACGAACTTGATGCCGAAGACTTCCGGAACGGCAAATTCCTCCAGTTGGCCGCCCAGCAGGGTGGTGGCGACGCGCGACGGACACATATCGCAGAACGGATTACCCAGGTTGTGCGGCAGCACGTTCATGCCCGCAAGCAGCGGCACGATGAAGACCAGCCCGAGGAAAATCACCCATTTGACGGGGCGCAGCCGGGTCGCGGTCTTCGAATCCGCCGCGTTCTGCACCAGGCCGAGTCGGCGTCCGGCGCGATTCAGCCACTCCTGCAGGGTGCCGAGTGGACAGACCCAGGCGCAGAAAGCCTTGCCGGCGACAAGGAAAAACGCGATGAAGGTCGCCAGCGTGACCAGCATCGGCATGATGACCTGCAGGGTGATCTGCTGCGCCTTGGCGATTGCCTCGCCGATGCGATGGTGCATCTGGTGTTCCAGCGGGATCAGGGAGCAGTAGGCGCCATGCTGCTGGTCGTAGGCGCAGGACAGTGCCGGCAGGGCCGTAGAGATCTTGTCGGCGGCGTAGTGGCCGAGCACGCTGGCGCCCCAGACCGTAAAGAACAGCGTGACGATCTGGACGGCGAGGCGGACCCGTGCCAGGGTCATGCGGTTGCGAAGTGTGTCAGACATGGGCCTTCCCCTTTCGGCGCAGCAGCGGTACGGCGAGGCCGACCCCGAGCAGCATGAAGCCGCCGCCCCAGGCCAGGCTCTTGCCGCGGATTCGGTCCGGCGAGTAGATCGCGTTGAAGTTCGTCTGGTAGGTCTTGCCGCCCTCGACGCGCTCGGTGGTCAGGACGAATTGGGCCTGCAGGCGGTTGATCTGGTCGGTCTCCGTTTGCCCGGCGATGTCGAAGTCGTGGGGAACCGTCAGCGTGATCCGTCCGGACGCATCGGCGACGAGTTCGCCGCGGCTGCCGTTCTGCGTTTCCCAGGCCACCGGCGCCTGCGGCAGCGGCCGCGCCATGAAGCGGACGACAAAGTCCCACGAGCCGCCTTCGCGGTAGCGATTGACCGCGGGTTGCGGCACGATCTCGAGCTCGGACTTCGGCGTGTCGAGCAGTGCCCGCGGCGCCGGCCCCTTGCTGCTGAACGTCCATAGGGTCGAGGCGACCGTGACGGCGGTGGGACTTTCCTCGCGCGCTTCGATCCAGTGCATGCCGCCCTGGGTCGGGTCGGTCGGGGCAATCCGGGCCACCCCGCCATCGATCCGGGTACGCCAGGGGCTGGCCGGCCTGGCCGGGCTGTAGGCCTCGATTTCTGCGGCGGCCAGATTGCGTACCGCCAACGCAGCGAAACCGCGATCGCCGCCCGGTCGTCCCGCTGATTGAATGATCGGACGCGTGGTCCAGGCGGGGCTCTGGCGGCCCGCGGATGGCGGACCGCCATGCTCGTGCACCGGCGCGGTCATGGCGCCGCCCACGGCAGGCGAACGCGCCGCATCACCCGTCGCCGCCGCTGCGGCGTGCGCATGGTACGCCCACGCCAGCAGCGGTAAAAGCGCGCGTACGGCGCGCCGCGTCGTTGATCTCAATACTTGAAGCTGGCTTGGGCGTACCATGCGCGTCCTTCCGTCTTGATCGAGTTGTAGAACTCCTTGTCGAACAGGTTGGAGATCGCCAGGCTGATGTCCCATTGCTTGGTGACCCGCCAGCCGACCTTGGCATTGACCAGCGTATAGGGGTCGTACGAGCCGAGGACGCCGCTGGTGGTATCGCTGTTGTTGGACAGGAAGTAGCGCTTGGATGTGTACTGCTGCGATATCGATGCGTAGTAGACCGAGTCGTCGTAGGTGACGCCCAGGTTGGCCATATGCTTCGGCACAGATGTGAGCTGCTTGCCGACCGACGTCGGTTCGTATTCGTTCGCCAGCACCTTGGTGTTGGAGAGCGTGTAGTTCCCCGAGAATTTGAAATGGCGCATGAACGGCTGTACATACGATAGCTCGACGCCCTTGCTCTGCGCCTTGCCAACGTTGATGCGTTCCTTGATCGTCCCCGCCGGGTTCAGGTCCTTGGTGGATATCAGGTCCGTCACGGTCGTGTAGTAGCCGTACGCCTTGAACAGGCCCCTCCCCGGCGTCTCCTGCTCGATGCCGACGTCGATCGACTCGCTCGACTCGGGCTTGAGGGTGGGGTTGGAGATGAACTGGGTGGCCGTTCCGTAGTTGCGGTAGAGGACAAGTGCATCCGGAGCGCGGAATGCCCGGCCCCAGGACACCTTGGCGCGGGTGCCTTTGGCGATCTGGTAATTCGCCGACAGTTTCGGGGAGAAATTGCTCTTGGTCTGCGGGTCATAGACCCGGTTCAGCGTCGTGTTCGCGGGCGCGGTGTAGTCGGCGGTATAGCCATCCAGGCCCTTCCAGTGCTCGAAGCGCCCACCAGCTGTCAGCGCGAGCTTTTCCCCCAGGTTGGTCTGGAAGTCGCCGAACAGCGAAATGACGTTTTCCTTCCCACCTGAACTGGTTGTCTTGTTCGTCTTGGAGACCGGATTCTTCCAGTCGGTCATGTTGTAGGTGTCGGCAATGGATTCCGTGCGCTTTAGCTGCGTGCCGAGCAGCAGGATCGAATCGCCGACCGGCTTCTCCCACAGCACGTCGAGCAGCGTGTTCCGCACGAATCGAGGTGTCAGCGTTCCTGCCCCGCCCGCCAGGGTGGTCGCGGTGGCGGCCGTGGAGTACCACTCGTCAATCTCCAGGTTCGATAGCCTGATAGTCAGGCGCGAGTCGGCGAGCCGGTGCTGCCAGTCGATCGCCCAGAGCGAGTTGTGCAAGTTGTTGATGTTGGTCAGGAAAGCTGACTGCCGCGGGTTGGTGCCGGCGTTGAATACGACCGCGCCGGCGCCGTTGCGCATGTAGGACTCGGGATCGAGATACTGGTTGAACGCCTCCGACTTGATGTAGGTGAGCCCCAGAGTGTCTCCGGCGCCCGGCTTCAGCTCAAGCTTCACGTTCAGGTCGTTGCGGTCGATGGCGCCATTGCCGCGATTGCCGACCACATACTGGGTGCCGCCGGTGGAGGTGGGCGTCTGGTAGAAGCCCGTGACTCCGGCAGGAGCGGTCGTGGTGGTGACGAAGTCCGACTTGTAGCCGGGCGAGTCCATCCAGCCGTAGCTGACCTTGGCCTTGAAAACGTCGTTGAATTTCTCCGCGGCGGAGACGTGGCCCTTGAACATCTTCTGGGCGCGGCCCTTCTCGAAGGCGTCGCCATGACCGAAGGTGAACTTGTACTCCGACTTGTCGGGCAGGGCGGTGATGAAGTTCACCACGCCGCCCATGGCGGCGCTGCCGTACAGGCTGGAGAACGGGCCGCGCACGACCTCGACCTGCTTCAGGTCCTCGACATCGACGCCGCTCAGCAATTGGGCCTGGCCGGCGTAGCTGGTGTTCATCGGGATGCCGTCGATCAGCAGCAGCGTGCGGGCCTGGTTGGGCAGCCCGCGCATGGTGATCTCGGGTGCCAGGTCGGACACCCCGCGCAACTGGTTGGTCATCACTCCTTCGAGATTGCGCACCAGTTCCTTGACGGTGGCCCGAGGGGCCTTGTCGATGTCGTCGCGGGTCACGACGCTGACGCTGCCAGGGGCGGTCTCGGCCAGGGTTTCGGTCCGCGTGGCGGTGGTCATGACGGGTTTCAGTACGGCCTCGTCGGCGATTGCCGGCGAGGCAGCGATCGCGGCACCGACAGCAAGAACGAGCGGTTGGATGAGATGTCTAGTAATTTGCATGGTGGTCCTATCGATTGGCTTGGAGATTCGGGTCGGTGACGAAGGCGATGCGATTGATGCCGGCCTGCTGCGCTATGGCGAGAATTTCGGCGACTTTGTCGTAACGCGTGCCGCGGTCGGCGCGCAGGTGCAGTTCCGGGCTGCGGCTGGCGGTGGCGGCGAAGCGGCTTTCCACTTCGCTGCGATGGACTGGAGCGCCGTCGAGGTAGTAGCGGCCCTCGGCATCGAGCGCGAGCTGGATCACCACCGGCTTGTCTTCGACCTTCTGCGAACTGACCTGCGGCAGGTCGATCGGCACCGCCTGTTGCATCACCGGGATGGTGATGATGAAAATGATCAGCAGCACCAGCATCACATCCACCATGGGTGTGGTGTTGATCTCCGCCATGGGCTGGGTGACGCCGCCCTCACTGAAGGAACCGAATGCCATCGCGCGATCCTCAGGCGGCGCGCGTTAGCGGTGGCGCCATTTCCGGCGCGGCGGTGCGCGGCGCGGAAAAGTCGGCGCTGGCGGGACGGCGGGCGCCGGTGGTGAAATAGGCATGCAGGTCGTGGGCGAAGCCGTCGAGCTGTGCCATCACCAGCCGGTTGGCGCGGGTCAGCGCGTTGTAGGCCAGCACCGCCGGAATTGCCACGAAGAGGCCTGCGGCGGTCATGATCAGGGCCTCGCCGACCGGGCCGGCCACTTTGTCCAGCACCACGCTGGTGGAGCCGGACAGCGCAACCAGCGCGTGGTAGATGCCCCAGACCGTGCCGAAGAGGCCGATGAAGGGTGCGGTGGAGCCGACCGAGGCAAGAAAGGTGAGGCCGGTTTCGAGACTGGCCTGAGCCGACAGCATTTGGTTGCGCAAGGCGCGGGTGACCGATTCGGAGAGGCTGACACCAGCGCCGATGCTGCGGGAAGCGTGGCAGCGGTTGCGTGTCGTATCGTCGCAGATGGCACAGTGAGTGGTTTCGGCCGGGTTGATCGGCACTGCATCGCCGATGATCGGGCAACCATAGGATTGTGATTCTCGTGCGCCGGCACGGGCCATGCCGGCATAGAGGCCGGTGCGGTCGGCAGCCTCGATCGCCTCCAGCGCCGCGGGCAGCGAGCGCGCCTGCCAGAAAGCTTCCGGGGCGCGGTCGCAGGAGAGGTTGATGCGCAACTGACGGGCAAAGCGGCCGACGATCAAGGCCCAACTGACTATGGAGAGAAACAGCAGGATCAAGGCCGTGACATGGGTGACGATGTCGCCCTGTTGCCAGAAGTGGATCAGACCGAATTGCGTTTGCATGGTGGATCAGCTTTCCAGTTGGAAGGTGATGGGAACCTGAACCCAGGCGGCGATCGCCTGGTCGCCGCGTTTGGCGGGCACGAAGCGCCAGCGGCTGACGGCGTCCTCGGCTGCCTGATCGAGGCGCGCAAAGCTGCTGCTGAGTTTGATCTCGACTTTCTCGGCGAGGCCGGCGGCGCTGACATAGACCCGCAGCAGGACCTTGCCCTGCTCGCCGAGGCGGCGCGAGGCATGCGGATAGACGGGCTTCGGGTTGTGCAGGTAATCGGCGTCGAAGCGGGCCGCGGTGATTGCCACTGGCGCGGGCGCTACGTTGATCGGCGCCGCAACAGGTGCCGGCGGCTGTGGCGGGACGCTGAATGAAGACGGCGCATCACTGACCGTACTTGAGGTCAGCAACTGCTGGGGCGGTGGCGGCAGGTTCTTCCTAGGCTTCGGCGCTTCAGGCGGCTTGGCCGGTCTTGGCAATTCCGGCAGGATTTCGACAAGGCGAACCGCCATTGGCTGCAGTGCCTTCTTCAACTCTTCGGCCGGCACCACCACCGCAACGAAAGCAATCAGCGCCGCATGCGCCGCCGCCGCTCCGGTGAGGGAGAAGACGGGCCGTTCGGGGCGGCCGACGTCCGGAAGGTGAGGAAATAGAATGCCCATCGGAAGGTCGTCAGTGCGGCGTGATCATTGGTGCGGGCCGAAGGAGCTCATGGAGAATTACGGCTTTGGCAATAGCAAGGCACGCATTGTGATGCGCTGCGAACCCTGCCTGGCGCGGCAAAAGGTCACATGCGGCGATTCGCCGCGCGACATGATGTCGCGCCATGTCGTTGACGGCCGGATTGTTGATCGTGATCAAGGACACTTGCGAATCAGGGCCGATGCACGCCCTGCTGCGACAAAATGCCGCATGGATGGCGCATTCGCAACGCCTAATATTGCGCTGCACATTTCCCACCAATGAAGGAGTTCATCATGGACAGACGCGAAGCACTCAAACTCTCCCTGCTCGCCGGAGTCGGCCTTGCCGCCGGTGGGGCACGGGCGCAGCAAGCCTGCGCCACGGACGGCACACCGGCGCAGTTCACGCCGAAGAAGGCGGCCGATGCCAAGCCGCTGGAGAACGAATTCGACAAGTATCCGAAGTGCCCCTACTGCGGCATGGACCGCAAGGAGCATCACCGCGCCCGCATGCTGGTGCAGTACAGCGACAACCTCACCGATGGCGTGTGCTCGATTCATTGCCTGGGTCTCAGCCTCGGCGTCAACATCGACCGCGAGCCGAAGGCGATCTGGGGCCCGGACTACGGCAGCGCCGCCGAGCCGCGTCCGCTGGTTCCGGTGGAGAAGCTGACCTACCTGATCGGCGCCGACTTGAAGCACGCGATGACCAAGCGCAGCAAGCATTCCTTCGCGTCGAAGGAAGTGGCGGAACAGTTCCGGCAGAAGCACGGCGGCGAGTTCGGCGACTTCAACGAGGCGATCAAGCAGTCCTACCTCGACATGGCCGGCGATGTGGCGATGATTCGCAAGAACCGCGAGGAACGCCGGCAGAAGATGATGATGCCGAAGCAGGGCTGAGCTTGCCATGAAGCGCCGCGCACTGATCCTGTTCCTGCTGGCATCGTCGCTGCTGCCGGCGGCGGTGCTGGGTCAGGGCGCGGCCAAGCCGCCGAAGCCAGGCGCGAAGGATCTGTGCCCGGTGTGCGGCATGCTGGTGTCGAAGTATCCCAACTGGGTGGCGACCATCGTCTACAAGGATGGTCACGCCCATCACTTCGACGGCGCCAAGGACATGTTCAAGATGTGGTTCGATCCGGCGAAGTATGCCGCCGGCCACAAGCGCGAAGACATGGCGGCGCTGTGGGTCACCGACTTCTACGGGCTGCAGGCGATCGATGCGCGCAAGGCCTGGTATGTGATCGGCTCGGACGTGCTGGGCCCCATGGGCCATGAGCTGGTGCCGCTGGTCAGCAAGGAAGATGCCGCCGATTTCCTCAAGGACCACAAGGGCAAGCGCATTCTCACGTTTGAGCAGGTGACGAAGGATCTTCCGTTCAGGCTCGACGACGGCAAGTTCTGAATCCGGCGGGTTAGCTTAAATCAAGGTTGGGCGCGGTTTCTCCGCTATGCTTCGCGGAGCGTTTCGCGCCAATTTTGACCAGGGATGATCCACCGCATGAGGCATCAATTCGCAAGTCCATTTTCCAGCATCCGTCGCGCTGCGCGGTCTGTTCCCGCATTGCTGGCACTTGCTGGGCTTCCCGCCGCTGCCGACGCCCCGGCGCTCTACCAGCAGCATTGCGCCGTCTGCCATGGCCCCGGCCGGCTCGGCCTGACCGGCCCGGCGCTGCTGCC
>CAMBRI010000153.1 GCA_945870205.1 Sulfuritalea hydrogenivorans sk43H
TTCGATGATGGAAAGGTCTTGGGTCACGTTCATTGCAGAGGTTCCGTCAGGGCCGACAGTTGTTCGTGAAGGGTGCGCGGCATCGGGATCGGCTTGCCGCGCGCCGGATCGATACAGGCGACGCGTATTTTCGCATCAAGCAGCAGTTCCTGGTCGCGCAGGACGCGCTGGGCAAATGTTACTTGCGCCCGGCCGAGCGATTCGATGCCGGTCTCGATCGTCAGCAGGTCGTCCAGCCTGGCCGGCCTGAGGAACTCGGCACTGACCGAGCGCACGGCGAAGGCAATGCCTTCCTTCATAAGGACATTCTGGTCATGCCCCAGCGCCCGCAGAAATTCGGTGCGTCCCCGCTCGATGAAGCGCAGGTAATTGGCGTAATAGACGATGCCGGCCGCATCGGTGTCTTCGTAGTAGACGCGGATGCCGATTTTAAACGCATCACTCATGCGAGGTCCTGATTCAGCATGCGTTGAACGATTGCCGGCATGCAGAGATTGGCCCGCCAGCCAAGAATTTCAGCGGCCCGGTGGGGATTGGCGCGACTTTCCGCGAGATCGGTAGGACGGGAAAATGCCGGATTGTGCGTGACATGCTGCCGCCAGTCGAGGCCGCACTGGTTGAAGATTTCAGCGACCACATGTTCGAGCGAACATGATTTTCCAGTCGCGATCACGAAATCCTCGGCACTCGGCTGCTGCAACATGCGCCACATCGCTTCGACATATTCGGGCGCCCAGCCCCAGTCGCGCACGACCGACAGCTTGCCGAGCTCCAGCTTTTCGTTGCTGCCACCGGCGATGCGCCGTGCCGCCAGCGCCGACTTCCGCACTACGAACCGCTCGGGCCGCAGCGGGGAATCGTGATTGAACAGGATTCCGGATGCACAGTAGAGACGATAGCCTTCGCGATAGTTTGCCACCTGCCAGAAGGCGGCTGCCTTGGCCACAGCATAGGGACTGCGCGGACGCATCGGTGTGTTTTCGTCAGCCGGCTCGGGGGTATTGCCGAAACATTCGCTGGAGCAGGCGTTGTAGAGGCGAATCGCCGAATCGTGAAAACGGATTGCCTCAAGCAGGTTGAGCGTCGCCACGCTGATGCTGTCGAAGGTCTCGACCGGCTGATCGAACGAGAGCCCGACGGAACTTTGTCCTGCCAAGTTGTAAATTTCATCGGCACGGACACGGGTAATCGCCTGCAACACGCTACGAAAATCGGCCAGCGAGACTGACTCGCGCTTGACCTTGTCGCGAATGCCCAGGCGTTGCAGATTGGCGAAGGGCTGTATCTCGGCGTCGCGCGAGGCACCGAATACCTCGTAGCCCTTGGCGAGAAGCAAACGCGCGAGCAAGGCGCCATCCTGGCCGGAAACGCCGAAGATAAGTGCGCGTCTGGCACCCTGCGCGCTCATATGGGCTTCGCTCCAGTCGAAAACTTGTCGGGCGCGGAAGGCAGGATGCCGCATGTCGACCATATTTCTTCAAGTTCATGCAACCAGTTCAGACGTATCGCGTCGGCCTGGTAGTGCTCTGATTTCTGTCGTCCTGAGTTGCCAATTCGCCGCCGTTGGTCGGGATTCCAATACAAATAGCGCATCCACGCCACGGCATCTTCAATTGCTGGATTGGCCCAAATGGCGTCGGACCCCAGGGTTTCCGGCCGATAGTGGGGATGGTTCCCGGCGACGTTGATGAGCGTGTAGCGAACCAGGCATGCGCTTAGGTGATCCATGTAGCTCATGTTCCCAGACCAGGCCGTGGCAATGACGGGAACGCCTAGGCGCATCGATTCAAGCATGCCGAGCCCCAGACCTTCGGCGCGGTGCAGCGATACGTGCACATCGGCACTGGCATAGAGAGATAGCACGGCACGGTAGCTCAACGGGGCGACTACGAACCCGATTCGAGGATCGCCGGCGCTAGCGTCAATCAGCAGTTGCAAGGTCTCGCGTCCCACCTCGGTTGAATTTGCATTGTTGAGCCGTAGCACCAGTCGGACGTTGGATTCGTTGCTGGAGAATGCATGCCGAAAAGCAGTAATTACTGCAATAGGGTTCTTTCGGACCGGATCGCTGTTCGGATCGAAGCTTGCCAGAAATACGACCGCGTTGTCTGGGAGGCCAAAGTCCGCCCGATCGGGACGGATTCCCTCCGGTAGATACAGGGGCTGCCTGCCCGTCAAGACAGGAGTCGCCGGCAGAGTGTTTGCCGCTACGCCGGCAATAAACTCGGAATAGCCGATAACGGCATCGAGGCGCGCCAGCGATCCAGACCATTGCGGATTCAGCTTGGTCGTTTCCCACCAGATGATTCCGGCGTGCAATGTTCCGGGAGTTGGCTTGAAGGGCATTTGCCGTTCGAGGTAGGGAAAGTCGGCAACCGGCATGCAATAGATCGCGACAGCGCAATCCGGATCTGTTGTGCCATTGTAAAAATGCGGTGTGAGTGCGGAAAGCTCCTCCGTCATATCTCCCGCCGGGCAATAAGAATCGAGATTGTGCAGGGTTATCGGAACGCCTGCCTGGAGCAGGGATATGGCAGTATGTCTGGCCGTGGTTCCAAGTCCCGTGGCGCTGCGAAACTGTCCAAACATGGCTACCCTGAAGCGCTTTGACCAGCCGTGCGGTGAATACGATGCATTCTGTTGCGCTGGCAGAGCATCGATGTCTGGCTTCCTATGGACACTGTGCACCTCAATGCTTTCCAGAGCGCGCGAAATCCATGGCAGGGCACGCAGGGCATCCGACACCACTGCCGCGCGAGCCTTGTGCTGCAAAGCAAGGCGAGTCTCGTCGTCACTGGTTAACTGCATGCAGGCATCAATCAGGCCTTCATAGGGAACTGCCCAAAAGGCATCCCGCAACGGCGCCTCGATCTGCTCTTCGGCTGCGGTTTCCGAAACCACCGCCTTGCCGTTTGCCAGCAGGAAGAGGACGCGCACACTCTCAAATTGGCCAATGTCGGCCTGGTGCATATTGAGGACGACCTTGGCACGTGCGATCCATGCATCCCGTTCCGCACCCCAAACGTTGTTGAGGGCAACGACCTTCAGGCCGTGCTCGCTCAATGCCTGTAGCACACACAGTCGCCGTTCGGTATGGACGCCGAAAAACAGCACGTCGACATCTGTTCTCTCCGCAGCCGCAATGCGCGTCAGGCATGGCGAATAGCCGAACGGCACATAAGTGGCGGTGACGGAGCGCCCCTCGCGGGAAAGGTAATCCAGATTGGCGGTCGAATAGTCCCATACTCGAAACCGCGACAGCGTTTGCAAGTATTGCGGGGAAAACCATGGGTAGCCAGGCGCCAACTGCTCCAGGTTGTAGATGATGGATTGCGAAGGCAGGCGGTGAACTGCGGCAGGGTCAATATGGTGCGCCCCGAAGATGACAGGAAATGCATCCGGATCGATGTGATTGGTCTGGATACGGGCCGAATGCCCCAGCGTGACAAGCGATTCCTGAACAACTTCCATGGCCTCGCGGAAGGACTCCACGAAGTCAAATCCTTCCGGCTTGATGAGTACCAACTGGAAATTCATCGGGCCAGCGTTATTCGTTCCATAGGCTCTGATTGGGCTCTTGCGGTGACCGAAGCCCGAAATGCCGCCAGATGCTCGGCGTCGCCACACGTCCGCGCGGGGTGCGCTGCAGGTAACCCTGCTGGATCAGGTAGGGTTCCAGCACGTCCTCGATCGTGTCGCGCGCCTCGCCGATTGCCGCTGCGAGGTTGTCCACGCCCACCGGCCCGCCGCCGAATTTTTCCAGCATCGCGCCCAGCAGTTTGCGGTCCATGACATCGAGACCAAGGTGATCGACATCGAGCATGGTCAGAGCGGCATCGGCGACTTCGCGAGTGATGCGACCATCGGCCTTGACGTCGGCAAAATCGCGCACCCGGCGCAGCAGGCGGTTCGACACGCGTGGCGTGCCGCGACTGCGCCGGGCGATCTCCACCGCACCGTCTTCGACGATGTCGCAGTTCAGCAGGTGTGCCGAGCGGCGCACGATGAGCGAGAGCTCCTCTGGTGTATAGAACTCCAGCCGCGCGACGATGCCGAAGCGGTCGCGCAGCGGGTTGGTCAGCATGCCGGCCCGCGTCGTGGCGCCGATCAGGGTGAAGGGTGGCAGGTCGAGTTTCACCGAGCGCGCCGAAGGACCCTCACCGATCATGATGTCGATCTGGAAATCCTCCAGCGCGGGGTAGAGGATTTCCTCGACCACCGGGCTCAAGCGATGGATTTCGTCGATGAACAGGACGTCGTTCGGTTCGAGGTTGGTCAGCATCGCGGCCAGGTCGCCGGCGCGCTCCAGCACTGGCCCCGAGGTCTGGCGCAGATTGACGCCCATTTCGCGGGCGATGATGTGGGCCAGCGTGGTCTTGCCCAGTCCTGGCGGGCCGAACAGCAAGACATGATCCATCGATTCCGCGCGTCGCTTGGCCGCCTCGATGAAGATTTCGAGCTGGCCGCGGATTTTCTGCTGGCCAACGTAATCCGCCAGCCGCTTGGGCCGCAGCGCCCGTTCCAGCGCGTCTTCCTGGGTCGATTCCTTGCCAGCCGAGATCAGGCGTTCCGGCGCGGGTTCGGCGAACTTGTCGGTCTGGATGCTCATGCCGTCAGTTTAGCCGAGCCTGCTCGTGGCCTGTCTATGTGGATTTGGAAAGCAGCCTGAGTGCCGCGCGAATGCCATCTGCAACAGCGACGTCGGGCGCCAGCCCCTTCATCGCCATCAGCGCTTCGCGCTCGTTGTAACCGAGAGCCAGCAGCGCATTCATGATGTCGCTGGAAGCGTCGGGTGCCGTATCGCCGGTGCCGATTCTTGTACCGCCGCCGGCGAGTGTCTTCGGCAGCCGGTCGCGCAGTTCCAGCAGCAGGCGCTCGGCGGTCTTTTTGCCGATGCCGGGTACCTTGGTCAGTCGTCCGGATTCCTGCAGCGTCACCGCCTGTGCCAGTTCCGTCACCGACATGCCCGACAGCACCGCCAGCGCGGTGCGGGCGCCGATGCCGGAAATCTTCAGCAACTGGCGGAAGGCGGCGCGCTCGTCCGGCGAGGCGAAGCCGTAAAGGTAGTGGCCGTCCTCGCGCACGATCAGGTGCGTATGCAACGAGACTTTCTCGCCGGTGGCCGGCAGGTTGTAGAAGGTGCTCATGGGCACGTCGACTTCGTAGCCGAGGCCCTGCACATCCACGGTGATGGAAGGCGGGTTCTTTTCGATGAGCATTCCTGTGATGCGACCGATCATGGCGTTCCCTTTAACGTGAAGTAGCTCGTTCGGAGCAACTGGTCAAAGTCGAGCGAAGCGATCTGACCAATAGCCTCCCCGTGGGGGGATGGGAGGGGCGGGCCTTTAATTCGCCTTTCGCGTGGGTCATCATAGATGGGTGACTATTACTGTCATGAAAGTTAGATTGAAGTGGAGGCGTCGAGCATCTCCGCAATACGGCGCACCAGATTGCCGGTCACCGCCTGCTGGTCGAATGCGGCGTATTTTGCGGCAAAGGCCGCGGCATTGGTGCGCCAGGACGGGTTGTCGATCAGGTCGGCGATCACGCCGCGCAGGTCGCCGGCCGGCTGCTCGGGGTTGACCAGGCGTCCCGCGCCCATTTCCTCGACGCGGCGCGCGACGAGGAACTGTTCGAGATGCCCGGGCAGCATCAGCAGGGGCTTGCCGGCCAGCAGGAAGGCGGTGGTCGTCGCCAGGCTGGCGTAGGTGATGGCGAGGTCCGCTTCGCGTGTCATCTGGTCGATGTCGGCCGGTTGGTCAAGAAAGCTCAGGTGCGGCGCGCCATACTTAGTCGCCAGCGCCGGCGGCATGTTCGGGAAGTAGATCGCGGCAGCCTGACCCAGTGCATGCAGGGCGGCCAGAACCGCTTCGTGATGCGGGCTCTCGGCGCGCAGGTAGGCGAAGATGCGCCGGCCAGCCGCCGCCGGCCACACCACCCGCCGCCCGGTTCCGGCGCTGGGCAGGCTGCCCCAGTATCGCGCCGGACCGCGGTCCGGGTAATGATCGAGTTCGGGGAAGGTTACCAGCGCTTCCTCGGCGACATCGAACAGCTCTGCCAGATGCTGCAATTGCGCGCAGTCGTGACGGGCCAGCACCGCATTGATGGAAGTCAGCGCCGCGCCATCGAGCTGGCCGAGGCTTTGTTCGGGCACCGGCGACCAGGGGCGCATGTTCGGCAATGGGCTGCGTCGCGGCGGGGCGGTGAAGCCGTTGGAAAACAGCATCACCGGAATGTCCAGGGTGCGCGCCGCGAGCAGCGCGGTTGGCGCGTGGTCGGCCAGTACCAGTCGGGCGCCGGTCAGGCGCATGGCTTCGCGCCAGCCGCCGACGAGGCCGAACAGGGCACGAGAATCGGCGTAGCCAAAGCGCAGCAGGATGTCGGCATAGGTCAGTGGTGGCCCCTGCCGGGTGACTTCCGGAACGGCAGGAGCGGCCAACCATGTGAAGCCAGCCGCGGCCAAAAAGTCTCCGACGACCGCTGGCTGCGTTACCATCCAATGTACCTCGTGGCCCTGGTCGCGCAGTGCGCGTGCCAGCGGCATGAAGGCGCCGACATGCCCAAGATTTGCGCCGAATTCCCACGCGTAGAGAATCGAAGCCATTACACCAGCCTCCCGCCGCGCACCCGTTTGCCCAGTGTGGCCAGTGCGCCCATGCCCTGCCCGCCGTGGGCGTGGGCAATTGCACAGGCCAGCGCATCGGCGGCATCCGCGCTCGGCGTGCCGGGCAACTTGAGCAGGCGGGCGACCATGGCCTGCACCTGTTCCTTTGCCGCCTTGCCGTGGCCTACCACCGCCTGCTTGACTTGCAGCGCGGTGTATTCCGCCACCGGCAGGTTCGCCGTCACCAGCGCGGCGATGGCCGCGCCGCGCGCCTGGCCGAGAAGCAGCGTGGATTGCGGATTGACATTCACGAACACGATTTCGACCGCCGCCTGCTGTGGCTGGTAGGTGGCGATGATCTCCACCAGTCCGTCGAGGATGCTCTTGATCCGCTCTGGCAGGCTGCCCGCCGCATCGGTCTTGATGCAACCGCTGGCGATGTAGCTCAGCGTGCTGCCGACCTTGTCTATGACGCCAAACCCGGTCGAGCGCAGGCCGGGGTCAATGCCGAGAATGCGGATGGGAGTCGCGGCCGTGGCTTTCATTTCCGCGCAAGATACACGCCCCAGACGGCGAGCGCCATGCCGACCAGCGCCATGCCGGCCAGGCGTTCATCGAACAGCAGCCAGGCGATCAGCGCCGTGCTGGGCGGCACCAGATAGAACAGGCTGGCAAGATTCACCGCCGTGCCGCGGCGGATCAGCATGTTGAGCAGCGATACCGCGCCCAGGGAAAGCACCAGCACCAGCCAGCCCAGGGCGAAGATAAAGTCGGGTACCCAGTCAACGCGGTAGTCGCCACTAAGGACGACGACGATGCCGGTGGCGATGGCGGTGGGCAAAAACTGGGCGATGGCGCCGGTGCGCCAGTCGAAGCTGGGGCAGAAGCGCTTCTGGTACAGGGTGCCGGCGGTGATGCCGGCCAGTGCCGCCAGTGCCGGCCACAGGGCATCGAGGCCGAAGCCGCTGCCTATCTTGCCCGAGACCACCAGCGCCACGCCGACGAAGCCCAGCAAGAGGCCGAACCATTGCCGCTTGAGCACCGTTTCATTCAGCAGCCAGCCGGCGCCGACGGCGGTGAGCAGCGGCTGGATGCCGACCACCAGGCTGGCGACTCCGGCCGGCAGGCCCTTCGAAATCGACATGAAGACGCCGCCGAGGTAAATGGCATGCACCAGTAGGCCCGAGATGCCGATGTGCAACCACTGCCGCGCGTCCCGTGGCCAGGGCGCGCGCATGGCCAGTGCCAGCAGGGTCATCAGGGAAATGACGAAAAGGTAGCGAACCAGCAGAAAGCTCAGGGGTTCGGCGTGCGGCAAGCCGAACTTGGCGCCGATGAAGCCGGTGCTCCAGAGCAGGACGAAGAGCAGCGGCGCGAACCGGGCGAGCGGTGAAGAACCCACGCTATTCGTCGATGACGGCCGTGGTGTAGACCTCTTGCACGTCGTCCAGCGCTTCGAGCGCGTCGAGCAGTTTCTGCATTTTCAGCGCGTCCTCGCCTTCGAACGCGGTTTCGTTCTGCGGCTTCTGGATCACTTCGCCGAACTCCGCCTTGAAGCCGGCTTTCTCCAGCGCATCCTTGACCGCCGCAAAATCGTTGGGTGGAGTGATGACTTCGATGGAACCATCTTCATTGCTCACCACGTCATCCGCGCCGGCCTCGATGGCGGCATCCATCAGTGCTGCTTCATCGGTGCCCGGCGCGAACAGCATCTGGCCGCAGTGCGTGAACAGGAATGCGACGCTGCCATCGGTACCCATGTTGCCGCCGTGCTTGGCGAAGGCGTGGCGTACTTCGGCGACGGTGCGCACCTTGTTGTCGGTGAGGCAATCGACCATCACCGCCGCGCCATTGATGCCATAGCCCTCGTAGCGGACTTCCTCGTAGCTGACCCCGTCGAGTTGGCCCGTGCCGCGCTTGACGGCGTTGTCGATATTGTCCTTGGGCAGGCTCTGCCCCTTGGCCTTTTCAATCGCCAGTCGCAAGCGCGGATTGGCGCTGATGTCGCCTCCGCCCATCTTCGCCGCGACCGTGATTTCCTTGATCAACTTGGTGAAGACCTTGCCCCGCTTGGCGTCCTGACGCCCCTTGCGGTGCTGGATATTGGCCCATTTGGAATGTCCGGCCATAGTGGTTTCCCTGGTTACGCGGGTTTGCCGCGATGTTGTAATTTAGAATTGCAAATTTTAGCATCCCGGGAATCACCGCCATGAACCAGTCCCTGCCCATCGCCAGGAGCGGCGAGATAGAACTCGTGCTGCTGTCGCAACTCGCCAACCGCCACGGGCTGATCACCGGAGCCACCGGCACCGGCAAGACCGTGACCCTGCAGCGCATGGCGGAGCAACTCTCGGCCGCCGGTGTGCCGGTATTTCTCGCCGATGCCAAGGGCGATTTGTCCGGTCTCGGTGTTGCCGGGGTGTCCTCCGAAAAGTTTCAGGGCCGGCTGGACCGGCTCGGCATCACGGACTGGCAGCCACAGGCCAGCCCGATCATGTTCTGGGATGTGTTCGGTGTCGCGGGGCACCCGGTGCGCGCCACGATTTCCGACATGGGGCCGCTCTTGCTCGGGCGCCTGCTGAACCTCAACGACACCCAGGGCGGGGTGCTGCAGATCGTGTTCAGCGTCGCCGACGATCAGGGTCTGCTGCTGCTCGATCTCAAGGACTTGCGGGCGATGGTGCAGCATGTCGGCGAGCACGCGGCGGAATACAAGACCAAATACGGCAATGTCTCGGCGGCCTCGATCGGCGCCATCCAGCGTGGCCTTCTGACGCTGGAAGAGCAGGGCGGCGACAGTTTCTTCGGCGAGCCCATGCTCGACATCGAAGACCTGATGCAGACGCAGGACGGTCGCGGCGTGATCAACGTCCTGGCCGCCGACAAACTGATGAACTCGCCACGCCTCTACGGCTGCTTCCTGCTCTGGCTTTTGGCCGAGTTGTTCGAGCAACTGCCGGAGGCCGGGGATCTGCCCAAGCCGAAGCTGGCATTCTTTTTCGACGAGGCGCACCTGCTGTTCAGCGACGCGCCGCCGGCGCTGCTGGAAAAGGTGGAGCAGGTGGTGCGCCTGATCCGCTCGAAAGGCGTCGGTGTGTATTTCGTGACGCAAAACCCGCTCGACATTCCCGATACCGTGCTCGGCCAGTTGGGCAATCGGGTACAGCATGCCTTGCGCGCTTTTACGCCCCGCGACCAGAAAGCGGTCAAGGCGGCGGCCGACACCCTGCGCGCCAACCCGGCCTTCGACGCGGCGACGGTCATCACCGAACTTGGCGTTGGTGAGGCGTTGGTCTCCTTCCTCGACGAGCAGGGCCGACCGACCGTGGTCGAGCGCGGCATGGTATTGCCGCCGGCCTCGCGCATTGGACCGAT
>CAMBRI010000154.1 GCA_945870205.1 Sulfuritalea hydrogenivorans sk43H
GGCAAGCAGAAAACCCTTTCCTTCGGTGCATACCCTGACGTTCCTCTAATCCGGGCAAGGGAGAAACGCGACGAGGCCCGGCGGCTGTTGGCTGACGGTGTAGATCCTGGCGAACATCGCAAGGTGCAGAAGGCTGCGAAGGTGGCGCTATTGGCTAACAGCTTCGAGGCCATCGGCCGTGAATGGTTTACCAAGATGAAACCGGAATGGGTGGATTCTCACGCCGACAAGATCCTGGCGCGGCTTGAGCGGGATGTTTTCCCGTGGTTAGGTAAGCGACCCATTGCCGAACTGACTGCGGTGGAAGTCCTGACGACACTCAAACGAATCAGCGACCGGGGCGCGAAAGACACGGCGAAGCGGGCGCAACAGGATTGCGGCGGCGTGTTCCGTTATGCGATCCAGACGGGCCGCGCCAGCTACAACCCGATTCCTGATCTGCGCGGTGCGCTACCGACAGCGATAGGCGGGAACTTTGCGGCGATTACCGATCCGGTCAAGGTGGGGGAACTCTTGAGGGCGATAGACGGGTTCAACGGCACCTTCATCGTCAAATGCGCTTTGAGACTGTCGCCGTTTCTTTTCGTGCGCCCTGGCGAACTCCGGCAAGCAAAGTGGGCTGACTTTGATCTGGATAAAGCCGAGTGGAAATTCTTGGTGAGCAAGACCAAGAAAACGGAAGAGCCGAAGATTCACCTTGTACCGCTGGCATCTCAGGCTGTGGCGATCTTGCGCGAACTCCATGCACTGACAGGACACGGCGAGTTTGTATTCCCCGGCGCTCGCAGCAATGGACGAGCGATGAGCGAGGCGGCGGTCAACGCAGCATTGCGGCGCATGGGGTACGACACCAAGACAGAGATTACCGGGCATGGTTTCAGGGCAATGGCGCGAACGATCCTTCATGAAGTGCATGGAATATCGCCGGAAGTGATCGAACATCAACTAGCCCACAAAGTACCTGATGCTCTTGGATCAGCGTACAACCGGACGAAGTTTCTGCCGGCACGGAAAGCAATGATGCAGCTATGGGCTGACTATCTCGACAAGCTGAAGGTTGGAGCCGACGTTATTTCCTTGCACGGCGATGCAGCCTAAGGCGATTTCCGCAAGAGTGAATAAGGCGTAGCCCATGTGCTCAGCCAAGTAGTCTGGATGCTCCGAAGCTGCCGATGACCACTGAGTCCTGCCGGCCAGAAGCGGACCTAGCCACCGCTCCTCCAATTCTCAGGTTCGTTTGCCGTGTTTTCTCGGAACCGGTCATTGAATCGGCGGCACCATATTTTCACGCCTGATCGGCTCCAATGCAGCGGGTCCGGTCACTGGCGATGACGTGGGAATGAAGTTTGAAGGTCCGGTGTCAGAGGTCCACCAGACGTTGCGATGCCGCCGGAGGCGCCGGTGCTACTTGATGGAAAGCTGCAAATCCCAACGCATGCCGACCAACTCGGTGATTGACCGATGCGCCTAGCGTCAGCCATACTCTCCGAAACCCCGTTGGATTTCGTATTCTTAGAGGCAGATCATGCAAGAAGTCCTGCAATACCTGAAGGATCACGGTCAGTGCCTTGACTCGGAAATTGCTGTCGGCATGGGCATACCGCTCAAACAGGTGCGGATCGATATCTCAGCCTTGGCAGCCCTTGGTGAAATTAGCACCTGCAAAGTGACCCGATTCAATGGTGACATCCGATTTGAGGGCACCCAGTGCCGCCCGGCATCGTTCATTCCACCGAAGGCGCCTGGCAGGAAACCCGGAGTGCCAACGAAAGCGACCGCATGACCTTGACCAAGGCAGAACTCGCTGATCTTCTCTTTGAAAAGGTTGGCCTCAATAAGCGCGAAGCCAAGGACATGGTCGAGGCGTTCTTCGACGAGATACGCCTGATACTCGAACGTGGTGAGGAGGTAAAACTCGCCAACTTCGGTAACTTTGACCTGCGCGAGAAACCACCACGCCCTGGCCGCAACCCGAAGACTGGTGAAGAGGCTCTGATCAAGGCACGTCGTGTGGTTACTTTTCACGCCAGCGCCAAACTGAAGGCAGCAGTGGGAAGCACTGTTCGCCAATAGCCATTCTCCACCCTTGCACTAACCCTTTTACGAATATCTCCATGTCCTCGACTGAAACCATTTACTGCTACCACTGCGGCAGGCAGCATCCCCGAGAGGAAATGCGTCAGATCGCAAGCAAGACTGGAAAGAAGTGGCGCTGCATCCAGTCGATCCAGGCTACGAAGAAGAGCAGCGCACAACGCGATGCTTTTGGCAAAACCGTCTCCGCCATGAACTCATCGGAGAATCAGGCGAGGGTCAAATCCAGACTCACTGAAGAACGTTTGTTGGCGGGCAGATAGGCGCCGGGATTGCGGGGTTTTTTGCAAGCGCCGTGACTGAGCGGGTAAGTCTGGAAGGGCGGGAGTGCTATCTCAATGGCCCCTTTGCAGGGGTTGCCGTCATTGGCGATCCCGTGGGCATGAGATTTTAGCGGCGGGTTACGGAGTCCACCGGCCGTTCCAGCAGGTAGAATTTAATTCAGACGGCAGGTGAGTGAGGCCACGTGATTTGATGGTGCGATGTTCGCGTACGGTGATGGTCGTATGTGGGTCGGGTGAAAGCACAACGCCGGCAAATAAGGCCGGCGTTGTTGATGATGGAACCGTTGAGGGTGTAGTCAGAACGGCGAGTCGTCGGGAGTATGGATCGCAGGGGAACAGCTATTGGCGCGCTGCTGCTTCGAGTAGAAATGGCAAATCTGTTCGCCGTACTGGGCGTCGAAACGATCGACGAGTTCGCAGAGGAAATTGTAGATCATGACGGCGGTGGCGTCATCGCTCGCGTTCACCGAGCGGCATGTAACAGGCGCGCTCTTGCTGTCAGTTACTGGGAGGTAAGCAGTGAAATTTAGTTTATTGCGGTACTTTCTTATCGCAAGCACTGTCTCGTTTGCCTTGGTGGCAATAACACTTGTGCTCTTCGAGAACCGGCAGTCGGACGACTTCAAGCGGGCGCAGGCCGCCGCCGCGCGGTACTTCGAAACTACGCTGTCGGATTTCGCTAAGCGCCATGACCAGAATCAGCAACGCGACCTCTTGGCGATTCACGAAAGCGGCAACGTCAATCTGACCCGCGTGTTAGCGAACTCCCTCTGGGAGAAGGACTTCGCTCCGTTTGTCGCAGTCGCCAGCCAGATTGCGGTCGATCAGTGCCGGGCCATCGCCGACATCAAGGACGCGAAGACCGGAAAGGCGGTGCTCCCTCCCGAGAAGAAGACATGTTATGCCGAGGTCGGGAAGCGGATCATGGGGCTGCCGGCATTTAGTCAGATCGACGCCAAGGTCTTCGACGTGATGAAACAGAGCGCCGTGTTCAAGATCAAGGTGTTCGACCTGCGCGGTATCGTCGTCTATTCGTCCGAACACGCCCAGGTCGGCGAGGACAAGAAAGGCTACGCGAGCTGGCAAAGCGCGGTCGCCGGAACCCCGGCGTCGGAGCTGACACACCGCGACAAGTTCAGTGCTTTCGAGGGCGTTGTCGAGAACCGGGACGTGATCAGCAGCTATCTTCCGGTGCTTGGCCCGGGGACCAAGCAGATCGTCGGTGTATTCGAAGTTTATTCGGACGTCACGCAATTCCTCGGGCAGATCAAGAAGACGGGTGAGGATAACAAGAAGTTTTCCTCCGATGCAATCGCAGCCTTGCACGCCACTACCGCAGAAGGTCTCGCCGATGGGGACCGGAAATCGCTGCTGGCGATCTTCGTTGTGACCGGCTTGCTGATGGCGCTTTTCGTTACGCTCTTTGTCGTTGTGCGCCGCGCGCAGAAGCTTCTGATTTCCCAGGAATCCGATCGGGAGAAGACCCATCAGCGTTTCCGAGATATTGCTGGCGTGTCCGCCGACTGGATCTGGGAGGTCGACGCTCAAGCTCGGTACACCTACGCCTCGGATGGTGTCAAAGCAATGCTGGGCTATGCGCCGGAGGAAATACTCGGTAAGACCCCATTCGATTTGATGTCAGCCGAGGAGGCACAGCGAGTTGCGTCGGCTTTCAACAGCATCGTTGCAGCGAAGCAGTCGTTCAGGGATCTGGAGAACATCGTCTTGGGCAAGGACGGCTCGCCCCATGTCACGCTCACTAACGGAACGCCTATTCTCGACACGCACGGGAACCTGCTTGGCTATCGCGGTATCGACCGCGACATCACCGAGCGCAAGGCGGACGAAGAGGCACACGAAGCGAGCGAACAACGCATCCGGAACATGAGTGATGCCGCGGGCGCTTATCTGTGGGAGCACGATACCAACTTCATCTATACCTATGTGTCCAGCCAGTCCACCCATGTCAAGGGATACTCACCTGCCGAACTGCTCGGTCACAGTCCGATGGAATTCATGCCGGAGGAAGATGTTCAATCGGTGGGCGACATTGTCGGCCGCGCCATTGCCAGTGGATCCACCTTCCGCTTGCAGCACCGCGATCTCACCCGCGACGGCAAGCTGTTGTGGGAAGAAGTGTACGGCGCACCCTACTTCGACGATAACGGCAAGCTGCTCGGGTTGCGCGGCACCGGAATGAACATCAACGCCCGCAAACAGGCAGAAGCCGAGCTCCAGCTGTCCAACGCCCAGTTGGCGCAAGCAAAGGACGCTGCCGAAACCGCCAACGTCGCCAAGGACGCCTTCCTCGCCAACATGAGCCATGAACTGCGCACCCCGCTGAGCGCCGTGATCGGCATGGCAGACCTGGCCCAGGGCATCAGCACCGATCCCAAGTTGACCGACTATCTGGAGAAGATCGTCCGCTCCGGCAAACATCTCAACCGCATCATCAACGAGCTGCTCGACCTGTCCAAGATTGCCGCAGGACAAATGGAGCTGGAGATCATTACATTCAGCCTGCGCACGATGATCGCGCATGTCGAATCGCTGATGTCACACCGTGCCGCCGAAAAGGGGCTGGCAATCGTCGTAGCGATCGACGATGCGGTGCCCGATGTGTTGCTCGGCGACCCCACCCGCGTCACGCAAATATTCCTCAACCTGATCGGCAATGCGATCAAGTTCACCCAGGCCGGGCAGATAACGATCCGCGTTGGCCTACGCACACACAAAGAGAGCCGGGTCTGCCTTGATATCGCATTTGAAGATACCGGCATCGGCATGCGACCGGATGATCTCAAGCAGTTGTTCCAACCCTTCGTCCAGGCCGACGCCACGGTTAACCGCAAATATGGTGGCACGGGTCTCGGTTTGACGATCAGCCGGCGCCTGGCGGAAATGATGGACGGCGACATCAACGTCACCAGCATCGAAGGAACTGGCACCACCTTCAAGCTCACAATCTGGCTGGGGCTGGGCAATGCGGCCGACTTGTCGATGGCCGAACCGGCCGTTGACGAGGCGCTGCCGATGCGCTATCAGGACGCGCGCGTCCTCGTCGCGGATGACCAGCCGCTCAACCGCGAGATCGTCGAGGCGCTGCTGGCTACGGTCGGCATCAAGCCCCGCCTGGCGGGTAACGGTCAGGAAGTGCTGGACATCCTGAACGAATCCGGCCCCGATGCCTTCGATCTGGTGCTGATGGACATCCAGATGCCGGTCATGGACGGTCTCACCGCCACCCGTGTGCTGCGCAGCCGGGCGGGCTTTGACAAACTGCCGATCATCGCCATGACCGCGCACACCCTGGCGCACGAGCAAGAACTCAACGCCGCCGCCGGCATGAATGACCATATCGGCAAGCCCTTCGACAACCCCAGCTTCTATCGCACGCTGGCGAAATGGATTCCGCAGGCCAAACAGAAAGCCACCGATGCGACACAAGCCTTGCCGGCGAAACACGAAGCATTGCCTGAAGCAGGAACTGAACTGAGCAGTTTGCGCGGCGTTGATGTTGCAGCGGGACTCGCTCGATTTTCCGGCAAAGAAGCTTCCTACCGGCGCTGGCTGGGAGACTTTGTGGCTACGGCCGGCTCGGTTCCCGGGCAGATGCGCGGCGAGATTGCTGCCGGACAGACGGATAAGGCCGGCAAACTGGCTCACGTCTTCAAGGGGCGTGTCGGCATGCTGGGGATGACCGAACTTCACGGCATGGTTTCCGCGCTGGAACTTGTGTTGAATGAAGGCGCGCCAGCCGATGAACTGCTCACCACGCTGGAGCGGTCGATTAACGAGATGCGTCACGAATTGGCCAGGGTCGTGAATCCAGGCGCGGCAGACCCGGCAAAGTCGCTACCTGCCAAACCGATTCTTGAAAGCGTGGTCTGGAATGACTCGTACAGCGTCGGCGTCCCTGCGCTGGATGATCAACACAAGAAGCTGGTCGGCATGATCAACCGGCTGGCCGACTGCCATGCGGCCCGCAGTAACGGATCTTCAGGCGCGTTCCACGAAGTGCTGTCGCGCATGTTCGACTACACCCAGGTTCATTTCAAGGATGAGGAAGACTACCTGCAAAGGATTGGCTACCCGCGACTCGCCGACCATAAGACAGAGCATGCCGCATTCGTCGGGAAGATGGCAGCCTTCAGCATGGCGGCCTCCGAAGGCATTCAGGATGAAGCGGCAGTGCATCGCTATCTGAAGGCATGGTTGCTGTCACACATCCTCGAATCGGATATGCAGTACCGATCTTTCGTTGAGAGCAAGCTGTAATGTATGTCACGAAATGGGTACTCAAGAGTCACCCCACCAGGTCGAGGCTGAACGGCCGGAATCTGGAGTGGACCGGCCGCTGGCCATGCACAGATCATGTGACGGCAAGCAGTCTTAAGCACTCATCCGGGCAAGAAAACGGCTGAACCCCATGCCAGCGGCGGTTCCAGACTGAAAACGGGCGTTAAGTTCGTCGAACTGGTCGCTCCAAACCAGCCATTAGGGGAAACCATTAAATGGCGGCGTTGTCATTTGGAAAGATTGCTTTTCGACACCGCAAAAAATACCTGTGGGCGAACAGGGCTCCCGCGCAACGACCGCCGGAATCGGTGCGCCATCGTAGGCTCGCCGATAGGTGTCAAACAGCTTCATTTAGAGTCCAAGTTTAGCGTGTATCGCTGTTTGGCTGACGCCCGAGCACCTAGTCGCGCATAAAAGCGCATGGCGTCGTGATTCCAATCGGGCGTTTGCCACTGCATCTCCACACAGCCTTGGTCAATTGCAAATGCCTGCACTACTCGCATCAATGCTTGCCCGCCACCGTGACCACGTGCAGCGGGCGCGAGGTACAGGCAATCCAAATGTGCAAAGCGCTGGGCTCTCAAGGTGGCAAAGTCCAGCGTGACGCTGGCATAACCCACGGCAAGGCCGTCGAGTTCTAGCAGCCAAACGTCCAATCGACCGCTGGACAGTGCCGCTTGCAAGCGCTGGACGTGACCGACTGCGCGGTAGGGCATTCGTTCATACGCGGCATGCTCTGCGCACAGCTGTGCCAGTGCTATAGCGTCTGCAGGCACCGCCGTACGGACGGCGTGTGGGACAACGCTGGTGCTCAACATGCGAACTCATTAACGGAGGGGGAGGAGCCTGAGGTGATCACGGTGGTGGGCATTTTGAACCTAACGCTAGAGCTGACTTAGGCAGCCAAATGACTGACTTCGGTAACCAATGAGAAGCCTTCGTCTATCCAGCCTGTGATACCGCCGATCATGATTTTGACTGGCCGGCCGAGTTTAGCAACTGCAATCGCAGCTTTGGTCGCGCCATTGCAGTGTGGTCCCGCGCAATAGGTGACGAACAACGTATCGGCTGAATACGCGGCTAATTTGGACATAATGATTTTGCCTCGTAGAAGATTGATCGCACCCGGGAGGTGGCCTTTTGCATAAGATTCCGGGCTGCGTACGTCCAGGAGGACGAAGCCAGGGTTACCTGATGCAATCGCGTCATTGGTATCCCAGCAATCGGTTTCAAATTGGAACGTTGCCGAAAAATGGGCGATCGCCGATGTGCTGTCTGCCGCAGGGTAGGCGAGGACTGAATTGCTCGTTGTTGTCATGGTAGTGATCTCCGGTTGGTGGTTAAAACGATGACCAGTTTGGCCATGTATGAACTGTAAAGAGATATGGCCTTATCATTGATACCAATATTTCGATATAGGTAAGGCCAATGAAGACTCCGCAGCCCAATTTATGGATGGGCCTGATGGATGCCACCGAGCGCCGTGGCATGGGTCTGCGCGAGCGCCTTTGTACAGCACTGCGCGACGCTATACGCGATGGAGCGCTTAAACAGGGTGCGCGTTTGCCGGCTACCCGTGTGCTTGCGCAAGATTTGGCGCTGTCCCGGGTGACGGTGGAGGCAGCCTATGCCCAGTTGGAAGCCGAAGGCTATGTGGTGCGTCGCACCGGCCAAGGCAGCTTTGTGGCAGTGCAGGCCAGCACTGCGTCAACACCCGCCAAGCGCAGCCGCATGGCGAGCCCGCTAGTAATACCGCCCCTGTTGTCGCAGCGGGGCCAGGGTATGGTGGACACGGGCGGCTGCATGGAGCCGTTGCGGCTGCATGCCTTTGCCGCCGGCAGCCCCGATCTGCAGGCCTTTCCCCATTCGCTGTGGCGTCAATTGACCGGCAAGCGTCTACGCCAAAACCCTGAGGCGCAGATGCGTTATGGCGACCCGCAGGGACGTGAAGACCTGCGCGAGGCCATCGCGCAATACTTGGTGGCCTCGCGCGGGGTGCGTTGCACGCCTGGGCAAGTGCTAGTGCTAACCAGTTCGCAACAAGCGCTTCAGCTGTTGGCTACATTGCTGTTAGACCCCGGCGACCGCGTTTGGCTGGAAGACCCTGGCTATCGTGGTGCACGCACGGCATTCGCTGCCAGCGGCGCACAGTTGGTACCCGTGCCTGTCGATGCGCAGGGCATAGTGCCGGACTTCACTCTGCCTGCGCCTCGGCTGATTTACCTCACGCCAACCCACCAATATCCGACAGGTCACACACTTAGCTTGCAGCGCCGACTAGCGCTGGTGGATTACGCCAAGCGCAACGGATGCTGGATTGTGGAGGACGATTACGACAGTGAGTTTCTTTACGACAGCCGCCCCACCCCCAGTCTGCAGGGGTTGGATGATGGCAGCCGAGTGATATATGTTGGCACCTTCTCCAAAACGCTGTTTCCGTCATTGCGTATCGCCTACGCTGTGTTGCCTGAGGCGCTGGTACAGCCCATGGTTACCGTGCGTAGCGTGTACGACGGTCATGTAGCGCAACTGGCGCAGGCAGTGACCGCAGACTTTATGGTGCAAGGCCACTTTGCCGCGCACCTGCGTCTTATGCGCCAGCTCTACCGTAGTCGCCGCGACTTGTTGCTAGAGTTGATTGCGCACAGGTTACCGTGGGCGCAGCCGCTCAATTGCAGCGGTGGTCTGCAACTCAGCGTAAGCTTGCCGCAGAGCACTGAACTACACCTGACGCGCAAGGCTAGCGAGCATGGCATCGCAACCCCAAGCCTGAGCTCACTGTACAACGGAACTACTGAAAATGATGGATGGATATTGGGTTTTTCAGCGTTGCAGCCGAGGGAGATAGAAGATGCGGTAGCAGCACTGAGCAAGCTGAAGCTGCCGAATAGGGCTTCCACGTAGCGGACATTCGTGACGGTCGGTTCTCGCTGCATTCCTGAAGTTCAGGCAAGAATAGCGCCAAAGCATAACGAGTGACCGCTTCCTAAATCCTTGGGCTCCTGGCGAACGGCGGCTTCCGGTTTTCGCCACAGGCCGGTTAGGGCACTCAAGAGACCGTCGCCTATCGGGATTCGCCGCCGGAAAGCGGACGTACAAATTCTGATTCCCGAGAGCCATGAGCCGCTGCGCAGCGTC
>CAMBRI010000155.1 GCA_945870205.1 Sulfuritalea hydrogenivorans sk43H
CTGACTCACCGGAACCTGCTGTTCATCGCCGAGAACGGCCGCTGCATGCGTCGCCAAAGCCCGGCCGACACCGTCTATGCCGTGCTGCCCTTGTCGCATATCTACGGCCTGGCGACCATGGCACTGTCGGCGCTCAACGCCGGCGCGAGCCTCTTGCTGGTGCCGCGTTTCGATCCCGCCACCGTAGCGGCCTCGCTGGCCAACGGCGGCGTAACAATCCTGCACGGCGTGCCGGCGATGTACGCGAAACTGCTGGAGTGGGGACGGCGGCCCGGCCATCGCCTGCAGGCGCCGGCGCTGCGCATCGCGCAGGCCGGAGGGGCCCCGCTGGACCAGAATTTCAAGGACGATTTCGAGGCTGTCTTCGGCCACACCCTGCACAACGGCTACGGCATGACCGAAGCATCGCCGTCGATTGCCCAGACCCGGCTCGATGCGCCGCGCCGCGACTGCTCGGTCGGCCCGCCGATTCCCGGCATCGAAATCCGCATCGTCAAGGACGGCGTCGCCGTCGAAGCGGGCGATGTCGGCGAACTGCACGTGCGCGGGCCGGGTGTCATGAAGAGCTATTACAAGGCGCCTGAACTGACGCGTGAGGCGGTCGATGCCGAAGGCTGGCTCAACACCGGCGACCTCGCGCGCCAGGTCGAAGACACTGCCCTGTTCATCGTCGGCCGCTCCAAGGAACTGATCATCCGCTCCGGCTTCAACGTCTATCCGATCGAGGTCGAGCAGGCCATCAACAGCCATCCCGATGTGGTGCATTGCGCCGTGGTGGGCCGCAGCGTGCCCGGCAACGAGGAAGTGGTGGCCTATGTCGAACTGGTACCGGGCCGCAGTCTCACGCCGCAAGCCTTGACCGCCTACCTGCACGACCTGCTCTCGCCCTACAAGATTCCCTCGCACATTGAACTGCTTGAACACCTGCCGGCCACGGCGACGGGAAAGATACTGAAAAACCAGCTGCGCCAGAAGGCCGCGGCACAACCACAGGAGGCAACATGCCAGCATTGAAGATTTGCGCTGCGGCGCTGGCATTCGCGGCGGCAGTCGGCAACGCGCGCGCCGAGGAATTCACCGTCGGCGTGCCGATTCCGCTCACCGGCGCCATGGCGCGCTCCGGCACCGGCATGGCAGAAGGCATCCAGACGGCGGCCGAACTGTTCAACAAGACCAACGCCAAACACAAGATCAAGCTGGTCACGGTGGATGACGAATCCAATCCGGCCAAGGCCGTCACCGCGGTCGAGAAACTGGCTTTGCAAGGCGTGGTGGCGCTGGTCGGCCGCTTCGGCTCGAACATCATCGGCCCCGCATCGGATGCGGCCAACAAGCAGAACCTGGTGTACATGACCGCCGGCGGCGTCGATAACGACCTCACCAAGCGCGGCTACAAGACCTTCTTCCGCATCGACAACACGCAAGGCTACGAGCGTGCAGTGACCCAGATGTTCAAAGAGCAGGGCGTCAAGTCGGTATCCATCGTGCATTCGACCAAGGAGGCTGCGGCGGATCTGGCCAAGGTCGTGCTGCACCCCTTCGATCCGGCCATCACCGACTTCAAGCCGATCATCAACAAGATCAAGCTGCAGGACAAACCGGAAGTTATCCTGATGTCGGCCTACGAGAACGACTATGCCGGCATCGCACCCACATGGCGTTGAAGCTGGCCGATGGCGTGTATCTGATGCGAGCGGGCAGGGTCATCCTTTCCGAGCGGGCGGCGACCCTCGATCTCGAGCGCATGCATGACCTGTATTTCGCCCGCGAGGGTGGCACCGGCGGTGCCGCCGTCAACGCCCCATGAGTCTCGCCACCGACCAGCGCCAGGCCGAGGTGGCGGCAATGTTCGAGCGCCACGGTTCGAGCTATCGCTGGTGGGCGGTTTTGACGGTAATGCTTGGCACCGTCTCGGCCATCATGGAAGCCACGGTGGTGAATGTCGCGCTACCGGAAATCATCCGCGTTTTCCATCTGGGCCACGATCAGGTGCAGCTTCTGTCGACCGGTTTCCTCGCCGCGACCACCGCGTCCATGCTGCTGGCAACCTGGGCCATGCAGCGCTTCGGTGTGCGCCATACCTTCATCGGCGCGCTGGTGCTGCTGGTCGGCTTCTCGGTCCTCGCGGCATTGAGCGACCGGTTCGTGTTGCTGGCGTTGTGCCGCATTGGCCAGGGCAGTATCGCGGGCCTGATCCAGCCGCTTTCCATGCTGGTGATCATCGACGTTTTTCCCATGCATGAGCGCGGACGCGCGATGGGTGCCTACGGCCTCGGCATCGTTCTGGCACCTGCCGTGGGGCCGGTGGCCGGCGGGCTGCTGGTCGATCACTTCGGCTGGCGCGCGGTGTTCCTGGTGACCGTTCCGCTTTGCCTTGCCGCCATTGCGCTGGCGCCGCGCTATGTGATAGCCGGCCGGCCGCTGCCCGGCGCGCACAAGCGCCCCTTCGACCTGATCGGCCTGGTGCTGGTGGTCGGCGCACTCTGTGCCCTGCTGGGTGGCCTCGCGGCGCTGATCCGGCAGCCGGCAATGGGTACCGCCGCCGTGGTGCTGGGGGTGGTTCTGTCGGTTTCTTTCGTGGTCTGGGAGCGCAGTACGCTGCATCCGCTGCTGGATTTCAGCATCTTCCGCGAGGCGGGCTTCGGTGCAGCGGTGCTGGTGGCCCTGGCCTATGGAGTTGGCATTTACGGATCGACTTACCTCGCGCCGTTATTCGCCCAGATCGGCCTCGGCTTTTCGGGTTACGAAGCGGGTCTGATGTTGCTGCCGGGCGGCGCGGTGCTGGCCATCGTGCTGCTGCAGGCCGGAAAGCTGGCGGATCGCTTCCCTTCCAATCGGGTGGCAATGGCGGGGTTGGCCTTTTTCTCGGTATCCGCAATTCTGGTTGGGCTTTCCACCACCACCACGGGCTTCTGGCTGCTGGCACTGTGGGTGGCGATCGGTCGCGTCGGCTTGGGGCTGATCATCCCGGGGCTGAACGCAGGCGCCTTGCGGTTGCTTCCCTATGGCACCGAGGCGGCCGGATCGGCCTCGATCAATTTCTTTCGCCAACTCGGCGGTGCGCTCGGCGTCACCTTGCTGGCGCTGTTCCTCGAAGGCCGCGAGCGCCAACTGGGCGCCGTGCATGGACTGCAACCCATGCAGGAAGGCTTCTTCCTGATTGCCTTCGTCTATTGCCTGGCCCTGATTCCGGCCTGGCTGATGACCGGCCGCAAGCCAAACCCGCGACCTGCCTAGGAGATTCCATGCCACTTCCGAAAGTCCTGCAAGACAATCTGGTGCTGCCCGTGATCGGTGCGCCGATGTTCATCGTCTCGCAACCGCAACTGGTGTTGGCGCAATGCATGGCCGGCATTGTAGGTTCCTTTCCTGCGCTCAACGCGCGGCCGAAGGAGTTGCTTGATGAATGGCTGACCACCATGACAAGTGAAATCGACGCCGCGCGTCGCGCCGAACCGGGGAGGAAGATCGCTCCCTTCGCCGTGAACCAGATCGTGCATCACTCCAACGATCGGCTCGACCACGACGTCGCGCTCTGCGTCAGGCACAAGGTGCCGATGATTATCACCAGCCTGCGGGCGCCGGGTGACGTCGTCAAGGAAGTCCATGCCTACGGCGGCATCGTGTTTCACGACGTGATCAACGTCCGTCACGCGCAAAAGGCGCTGGAGGCGGGTGTCGATGGCCTGATTCTGGTGGCCGCTGGCGCCGGCGGCCACGCCGGTATGCTCAGCCCGTTCGCGCTGGTGTCCGAGGTGCGACGCTTCTGGGACGGGCCGATCGCCCTTTCGGGGTCGATCACGCGTGGCGAGCAGATCTTTGCGGCGCAGGCCATGGGTGCGGATCTCGCCTACATGGGCACGCGCTTCATCCCGACGCCGGAAGCCAACGCGGTCGATGGCTACAAGCAGATGATTCTCGACAGTACCGCGGCGGATGTGGTCTACACGCCTTACTTCACAGGGGTGCATGGCAACTACCTGCGACCCAGCATCACGGCGCAGGGTCTGGACCCTGACAACCTGCCCTTGCGCGACAAGACCAGCATGAGTTTCGGCTCGGACCGGACCAAGGCCTGGCGCGACGTCTGGGGCGTGGGCCAGGGCGTCGGCTCGATCGACGAAGTTATTTCCGTGAGTGAAGTGGTGGCCCGGCTGGCAAGAGAGTATGGTGCCGCCCGCGAAGCGCTGTGCGCGAAAAAGGACTGACATGAGCAAACAAGCAAAAGCCGTTGCCGTTCCGCTTGCGGCGGCAGAAAAAACCGCCGGCAAAGAAGATCGCCATTTCGTCACCGCCCTGGCGCGGGGGCTGTCCGTGCTTTCCAGCTTCAGTTCCGGCGAAAAGCTGCTCGGCAACCTCGACATTGCCAAGCGCTGCAAACTGCCCAAATCGACTGTTTCGCGCCTGACCTACACGCTGACCAAACTCGGCTATCTGGTTTTCGTCGAAGAGAACGGCAAGTACCGCCTGGGTACTTCGACCCTGGCACTGGGCAGCGCGATGCTGGCGCGCCTCGATGTGCGCGACCTGTCGCGGCCGCTGATGCAGGAACTCGCCGATTTTTCCAAGGCGATGGTGTCGCTGGGCAGTCGCGACCGCCTGTCGATGATCTATGTCGGCAATGCGCGCAGTTCCGCGGCCCTGACGCTCTCGCTCGATGTTGGTTCGCGCATCCCGATTGCCACCACGGCGATGGGCCGTGCCTATCTGGCACTGATTCCCGAGCGCGAACGCGAGGACATCATGGAGCGTGTGCGCGAACTCGACGAAGTGGCGTGGCCGGCGATCCGCGGCGGCATCGAGCGGGCGCTGAAGGAGTACCGCGAGACAGGCTGCGTCAGTTCCTTCGGCGAATGGCAGACCGATGTCAATGCAATCGCCGTACCCTTACGTCCTGGCGGTGGCCTGCCGCCGATGGCGATCAACTGCGGCGGGCCGGCATTTACGCTGTCGAAGGAGTTCTTGCTGGGCGAGGTGCGACCGAAACTGATCGAGCTGGTGCGACAGCTCGAGGCCTCGCTGGGAATGCGGGGCTGATGCTGCGCGTCGCCTGAGGCAGGCATGATTACGCTTGCCAGGGTCTATTGGTTCAGTATTCCGTTTCGCTGCATCACCCTGGCAAGCCAGTTGTATGGTGCAGGGGTGGTCATCGCTTCGGTTTGAGCAAGGCGCGACCGCTTGCTAAAACGTTACTGACCCAGATCCGAGTCGTGTTTCATCGTGTGCTCAAGCACATGGTTCCTGATCGACTGGTAAAGCTGGCGTGCCGTCATCGGATCGTGTGACAACGAACCGATACTGGCGTCGATAACCAGAGTGAGCAGCATGTTGTGCTCCAGCACGTGGTCGTCGATCTGCTCCAAGGTCATTTCGCTGCTGCGCATCAATTGTTCTTCTGTGTCAAATTCCGCAGTCAGTACTTGTCGCAACTCCCATAACAGGCTTGCAACGGATTCCGAGGACGTGAGGGCCTGCGGCACTTCGTCCAATCGCTCGATCAGTCCGGCCAGCTCGGCGTGGATTCGATCAACTTCAACGACGCCAATGCACATTGACTTTTCAAGGTCTGACCCGGTTGGGTTGCCGGAACTGAGGTTATCGAAATATGTCATCGTGCATTCCCTGGAATTGGAGTGTTTAGCACACCCGGCAATGTCGAGAGCGCTCCCACGGAGATCATCACCCCACCGGCAATGTTGAGGTTGACCTGAATCAATATGGCATCCGATTCTTGAAATATTTACTCGATAACTTGATGAAATGATGTGGTTATTGCGATGCTGATGCGCTGCCGGCTCATGGGTCATGATGGCTCTGCCGCAAGGGTTGGCAGGCTTTGTGATCAATCGGGAGCCGTTGTCGATGGCATTACCTGATGATGATAAAGGGGTATTCAGTGTCCGCCCGTGGATGCCGGAACCGGGATGGACGCCATGTCGGTAAATCCTCATCATGTCAGTGGCGCCATGAAAGCGGCATGCATGTCGAACCGTTGTGCAAGCACATTCCGCAGGTCTGTTTTGTAGTGAGGCTGCGCACCGAACCGGCACGTCCTTGATATGGTGTGGCGGCCCGTGCACGCTATGCCCATACGGTAACCGGGTGTCTTCCGTCGGCTTGGTGGCGCGCGGATTGGCAACTGCCAGGGCAGAGCCCCGGGGCGAATCCCCGGCGGTTCCCTAATATCGGCAAACAGAGGAGACTGTCATGGTCGGAAAGCGCCGCGCATCTCGTCCCGCATCATCGCTGGCCGCGCGTCGCAGACTCGATGCCTTTCCCGACCGCATCGATTTGCGCGACTGGCTCTACCAGCCCACACTGGCCGGTTTGCCCGACGTGCTCGACAACGCCAGTCGGGTGCCCATCATTCTCGACCAGGGCAGCGAAGGCGCTTGCAGCGGCTTTGCCCTGTCGGCCGTGGTCAATTACCTGCTCGGCCAGCGTGGCGGCAAGCGGGTCGTCAGTCCGCGCATGCTCTACGAAATTGCGCGTTGCTACGACGAATGGCCGGGCGAGAACTACGAAGGCTCCTCGGCGCGAGGCGCGATCAAGGGATGGGCGCGCCATGGCGTTTGCGAACGCGATCTGTGGGCCGACGATATGCATGGACGCGGTCATCTGGACGCCGCGATTGGTGCGGCGGCCCTGGCCAATCCAGCCGGTGCCTACTTCCGCATCACGCACAAGGAAGTGCGTGACGTGCATGCCGCGCTGGCCGAGGTCGGCATCGTCTATTGCACCATCATGGTTCACGACGGATGGGACGTTCCGGGGCCCGCGACGGTTGCGGTCAAGACCGGAAGCAGGACGCGCAAGCTGCCGATCATCGCCCGCAAGGGGCGTGCCGAATCGGGTCATGCCGTGGCGCTGGTCGGCTATACGCGCGACGGTTTCATCGTCCAGAACTCATGGGGGCCGGCGTGGGGGAAGGGCGGGTTTGCGCTGCTGCCTTATGAAGATTTTCTGCTGCATGTGACCGATGTCTGGGTTGCGCAGCTTGGTGTGCCGGTCAGCATGGATTTGTGGACGCCGCAACAGGCGGCCGATTCGACGGGTGGTCGCTACCGCGCCAGCCGCGAGATTCCGCTGGCCGAAGTTCGCCCCTTCATCGTCGATGTCGGCAACAACGGAGAACTTTCGCAGACCGGCGATTACTGGACCAGCGAGCAGGATCTCGAGCGGCTGTTTGCCGTGACGATTCCGCAGGCGGCGGCGCAGCGCGGCTGGACGAAGAAGCGCGTCATGCTCTACCTGCATGGCGGCTTGAACAACGAGGGTGATGCTGCCAGGCGCGTCGTGGCATTCCGCGACAAATGTCTTGCCAACGGGATCTACCCGCTGCATCTGATGTGGGAAACCGGCCCGCTGGAAACCATCGGCGACATGTTGGGCGACCTGTTCACGCAGGCTGACCAGCGCGCCGGTGGTGGTTTCCTCGACGGCCTTCGCAACGGCAAGGATCTTGCGCTCGAACTGACCGCGAGTCCGCTGGGCGGACCGCTCTGGTCGGAGATGAAGGAGAACGCCATGCGCGCCTCTGACCACCGATTGGGCAAGGGTGCGATCCAGCTGATCAAATACTACGTGCAGGCAGCGCTGGCAAAAGCAGGCAGTGCTGAAAGCCAGGACTGGGAGCTGCATGTAGTGGCGCACAGCGCCGGCAGCATACTTTTCGCACACGCAGTGGAGGCCCTTTGCTCGCTCGGAATTGCGATGAAGACGCTCCAGTTATTTGCGCCCGCGATTCGCATCGACGAGTTCAAGGGCACCGTGCTGCCGCTGATCGAGGCAGGGCGCTGTCCCCGCGCCACGCTCTACCATCTGAGCGAACAGCAGGAACTCGACGACAGTTTGGGACCTTACGGAAAATCATTATTGTGGCTGGTATCCAACGCCTTCGAAGACCGCCGCGGCACGCCCTTGCTGGGCATGAAGCACTATCTCAGGGCAGAGCCGGCGCTGCAGCAGGCGGCTTTTGCCGAGGTCATCGAGTCAGCAGGAAAAGCCGGTACCGGAGCGCAGTGCATGGTCGAGGCGCATGGCGGTTTCGACAATGATCCGGCGAGCATGAACGCGGTGCTGACCCGCATTCTGGGCAATATGCCTGAAGTGTTGTTTGAGGCAAGGGACCTGGACTATTGAGCTCGGCGTGGCGAAGTCCGTCGCAGCGCAGGGCGCTTGTTCGACGTGCCCTGGTCAAAGTGTTCGAATCGGCATCACAATAGGCACTGACCGATAGCCCGAGGAGTAACCGCCCATGTCCCACGACAAGCAGCATAGCTACGCGACCCGCACCGAATGGACCGGAAACCTGGGCGAAGGCACCGCGAACTACCGCGCCTATTCGCGCAACCACACTATTGCGGCGGTCGGCAGACCGGACTTACTCGGCTCCGCGGATCCGGCATTTCGCGGTGATGCGTCGCGCTGGAATCCGGAAGACCTGCTGGTCGCCTCGCTGTCTTCCTGCCACATGTTGTGGTACCTGCATCTTTGCTCCCAGTTAAAGATATCGGTGCTGGCCTACCACGATGATGCGGCGGGAACCATGATCGAGGATGCCGACGGCGGCGGGCGCTTCTCCGGCATCGTGCTGCGTCCGGTGGCCACGCTTGCGGCTGGAGCAGATGCGGCGCTGGCGACGGACCTACACGAGGAGGCGCACCGTCTGTGCTTCATCGCCAACTCGATGAATTTTCCGGTGCGCATCGAGCCGACTGTGAGCATTGCGGCCTGAGGCACGGCTCGGCATCGTGGTCAGGGATGCCCCCCCGGCCGCATGCGGCTTTGACCGCCGGCGCGCCTCGTAGTAGGCTTGCCTGAAGCTGTGGGCCCGAACACGGCGATGCGATCAACGCACCGCACCGCAGGGAGCACCCGACGCCGCCTCCAAGAGGGCGAAACCATGTTGGAGGAGTTGAGAATTGCATATTATCGAATGGTCGAACGATTTTGCCCTCGGCATTGGTGAGATCGACGAGCAGCACAAGGCCCTGGTTGGGATGATCAACGCGCTGGATGCCAGTACGCACGGCGATTCGGGCCCGGAGACGCTGCGCGCACTGTTGCGGCAGCTCAATGACTATGTGCGGGACCATTTCGCCTTTGAAGAGCGTCTGATGGCGGGTGGCGGCTGTTCGCAGGAACTGGTCACCCGGCATTGCGGCGAGCATTCCTACTTTCGCAGCGTGCTCAAGGATCTGACGGCCGATTACGAGAACGGGCGGCGCAGCATCACCATTCCCCTGATCGAATACCTGGTGCACTGGCTGCTGCATCACATTGTGGTTGTTGACCGCGCCATGGCGCATCAGCTCAACGCCGCCGAGCCCGAACTTGGTGCGCGCGTGGCTGCCGCCCTGACGCAGGATGTCACCGAAGACCTGACCGAATCTGAACGTCATCTGCTGTCGGAATTGCGTCGCGCCAACGACGAACTCGAACGCCAGGTGGAGGATCGCACGCGGGCCTTGACCGAGAAGAACAATCAGCTGGAAGCGGAATTGCGCGAAATGAGCGCGCTGGTCACCAAGCTCTCGGCTGGGCAGGCACCCTGACAGGCGGCCGAATAGCCGAACTGACTTTGCTGGCGTGGCACAAGGTGCGGTAGCCCGGCCGTCGACAATCAACCTTCGGCCAGAAACTCCCGTATCGCTTGACTGACCTGGCGCGGCTGCTCATGGATGACCCAGTGGCTGCCTTCGGGGATGCGCCTGATGCGCAAATCGGGCACGAGTTCTTCCAGCCCGTCGAGCAGCACGGTGCCCAGCGCAGCGTCGGCTTCACCCCAGATCACCAGCGTCGGCACGCG
>CAMBRI010000156.1 GCA_945870205.1 Sulfuritalea hydrogenivorans sk43H
ATCTTGTAGCCGTCGGGGTCTTCAATGAAGGCAATCACGCTGCTGCCGCCCTTCATCGGGCCGGCTTCGCGGGTCACTTTGCCACCGCGCTGGCGAATGGCGTCGCAGGCCGCGTAGGCATCGTCGACCGCCAGCGCGACATGGCCAAATCCGGTGCCGATCTCGTAGTGTTCGACGCCCCAGTTGTGGGTCAGTTCGATCACGGCGCCATCCTTCTCATCCTGGTAACCGACGAAGGCCAGGGTGAACTTGCCCTCCGGGAAGTCGTTGCGGCGCAGGAGTCGCATGCCGAGCACCTCGGTATAGAAAGCCAGCGATTTGTCCAGATCGCCGACACGCAGCATGGTGTGAAGAATACGCATGGTGGGTTCTCTCAAAGAATGGGCAGGGAGGTGGCACGTTGTTTCAGCTCGGTGCGCGCGAGCTTCCAATCCGGATAGATGGAACTGACGACATTCCAGAAGCGCGCGCTGTGGTTCATTTCCAGCAGGTGCGCAACCTCGTGGGCGACGACATAGTCGCCCAGGTGGGTCGGCAAGTGGATCAGGCGCCAATTAACGCGGATGCCGCCGTGCTTGCTGCAACTGCCCCAGCGCGTATGCGCCGACGACATGGCCAGTTTTGGCGCAGCGAGACCGAGTTGGGCCGTGAAGCGGGTCAGGCTTCCGGCGAAGTGGGTGAGCGCCCGCTTCTGCAGGGCACGAGTGGCCAGAACGGCGAGGTCGGCGTCGGGACGCGCCTCGAGGACAAGGACATCGGCCACCCAACGCACACGGTTGGCACCGGGCAGGACGCGCACTTCGGCCTCGCCGTCGAGCAGAGGCAGACGGACGCCGTCCTTGATGGTGAGATGCCGCGGCTGCGTGGCGTGGGCTAGTTCACCGAGTTTTTTCAAGACCCAGTCGCCATGCCCTTGGACGAAGGAATCGATTTCCGCAAGGGTGATGCGATGCGGCGCACCGATACGCAGGCCTCGCTCGTCGATAGTCATCGACAGCCGCTTGGCGCCGTTCTTCAGCCGGTAGTCGACGATGCGTCCGCCGATCAGCAGATGACGTGTCTTCGCCTCGGCGGGCGGCGAGGGCAGCCGGAATAGCTTGAGCTGCTCTAGAAACATCGCAGGGGTCAGGTCGCCGGCGTCAAGGGTGTCGCGCCGAACAGGTCGAAGTCCGGGTCGTCCGATGGCAGGGCGGCAATGGCGCGCGCTATCGCCTGCTCGATCACGGGCAGGGGTTGTTCGATCAGGCGCCAGTTACAGCGCAGCGACCCGCCGTCCTGAACCTCGACCCAGTGACTGCGCGCTGCGAACGACAGTGCCAGGCGTGGTGCGTGGCATCCTGCCAGCACGGATTTTTGCGCAATCACTTGCTGCAGGATGCACTTGGCTTCTTCGCGCAGCCAGGCTTCGGCGCGGTCCTGGATCTGCCGCGCTGTGGCCTGGGGCGGCAGCGGCAAATCGAGGGTGTCGCCTTCGCGCAGAGCCTCCTTGTGTTGGGTGCCAAGCACCAGGCGCAGGCTGCCGCCGAGATACGCCAGTGCCGCACCCTCCCGCCAGCGGCTGGCAGAATCGGGTTCGCGGCTGTCAAGCTTGAGCTTTAGTTGCGGGCTGCGTGCTGTTGTTGCAGTGCTCATTGCGCACCTCCGTATAGCTGCGGGCTGATGCGGGCCATCTCGGCCTCGATCCAGTTTTCGGCCCGCGCCAGGACTTCGCTGGCAGAGAGCCCGGCGGGGTCGATGGCGGGGCCTACGCTGACAGTGACCACACCGCACTTCTTGAACAGCGCGTTGCGGCCCCAGAATTCGCCCGAGTTGAGCGCGACCGGCACCACAGGCGTGCCGGTTTCGACGGCGAGCAGGGCGCCGCCCCCCTTGTAGCGGTTTTTCGACCCCGGCTGCGAGCGCGTGCCTTCGGGAAAAATGATGACTGTATAGCCGTTGTCGAGCCGGTCGCGTCCCTGTTCGACCAGGCGCTTGAGGCTCGACTTGCTGGCGCTGCGATCGGTCTCGATCATCGGAATCGAGGCCAGGGCCCAACCGAAAAACGGCAGGTACTTGATCTCCTTGCGCCAGACAAAAACAGTGTCCTTGAACACTTCCTGCAGCATAAGGGTTTCCCAAGCTGACTGATGTTTGCACAGGACGACCACCGGCCGCATCGGCAGATTCTCGGCCCCCAGCAGCCGGTAGGGAATGCCGAGTACATGCTTGACCAGCCAGATCACGAAATTCACCCAGGGCACGACCGACAGGCGCCGCATGTGGTGGGGCAGGGGACGGCAAAGGATGACCAGCAGCGTGTAAGGCGGCGTCACGAGCAGCAGGATGAGCATGAACAGCAGGGAGCGGAATATCGCCATCGGGTCGAAGCTCAGAGCCTCTGCGCTTCTGCGGTGGATTTCATGGCTTTCAGTGAGCAATGTGTGCCGCAGCGGCGGCGAGATCGGGGAAGACCAGGGTCTCGGGCGGCAGGGCGGGGTCATCGACGGTCTTGCGGCCCTTGCCGGTCAGCACCAGCATCGGCTGCGCGCCGGCGGCCGCGGCGGCTTTCAGGTCGCGCAGGGAATCGCCGATGGCCGGTACTCCGGCGAGATCGGCGTTGAAACGGGCGGCGATCTCCTTCAGCATGCCGGGCTTGGGCTTGCGGCACTCGCAGTTGTCGTCGTTGGTGTGGGGACAGAAAAATATGGCGTCGATGCGCCCGCCAAAGAGCGCCAGCGCCTTGTTCATCTTCGCATGAATGGCGATCAGGGTATCGGTCTCGAACAGCCCGCGCCCGATGCCCGACTGGTTGGTCGCCACCACCACGCGATAGCCGGCCTGATTGAGGCGGGCGATGGCGGCAAGGCTGCCGGGGATCGGCTTCCATTCCTCCGGCGACTTGATGTACTGGTCGGAGTCGTGGTTGATCACGCCGTCGCGGTCGAGGATGACGAGTTTCATGATTTCATTTTCACCATGATGCGCGTGTGGACAGGGCAAAACACGGACGCAAAAGCGGCTTTGTTTGTCATGCCGTGTTGCGCCCTGCGCACGGGCTAGCTGGAAAGCTTGGAAATGTCGGCAACACGGTTCATCAATCCGGCGAGGCGCGCGAGCAGAGCAAGGCGGTTGGCCCGCGTTGCCTTATCCTCGGCCATGACCATCACGCCATCGAAGAACGCATCGACCGTCCCGCGCAATCCTGCCAGTGCCTTGAGCGCCGCCGTATAGTCGCCGGCGGCAAGTTGCGCTTCGATGCCGGGGGACGCCGCGCTGACCTGGGTGAACAACGCCTGCTCGACTTCTTCAGTCAGCAAGGCGGTGTCGACGGAGGAGCCCGCCTCGGCGCCCGACTTCCTCAGGATGTTCACGATGCGTTTGTTGGCCGCGGCCAGCGCCTCTGCTTCGGGCAGGGCAGCGAAGGCCTTGACTGCGGCAAGCCGGGCCGGAACCTGGTCGATGCGCGCCGGGTCGAGCGCCAGCACGGCATCGACGGCCCGGTGATCGTGCCCGGCATCGCGCAGCATGTGGCGCAGGCGTTCCTTGAGAAAGCCTGTGCTGGAGGCGCGCCAGTCGCCGCTGAGCAACTCCGGCGCGAAGCCGTTCGCGGCATCGTCGATCAGTTCGGGCAAGGAGAGGGGCAGCGGCGCTTCCATCAGGATGCGCAGCACGCCCAGCGCGGCGCGGCGCAGGCCGAAGGGATCCTTGTCGCCGGTGGGAATCTGGCCGATGCCGAAGAAACCGACCAGCGCATCGAGCTTGTCGGCCAGGGCGACCGCGCATGCGACCGGGCCCTGGGGTAGGACGTCGCCGTTGAAGCGCGGCTGATAGTGGCTCTGGATGGCGTCGGCCACGGTCGCCGATTCGCCGTCGGCCAGCGCGTAATAGCGGCCCATGATGCCCTGCAGTTCGGGGAATTCGCCGACCATGTCGGTGACCAGGTCGGCCTTGGCGAGCAAGGCGGCGCGCTCTGCCTGCGTGACATCCGCGCCCAGGCGCTTTGCAATGCGGGCAGCGAGTTTGACCAGGCGGTCGACGCGTTCGCCCTGTGAGCCCAGCTTGTTGTGATACACCACGCGGGACAGCTTGCCGATGCGCGCCGAGAGCGGCGTTTTCTTGTCAGTCTCGAAGAAGAACTTGGCATCGGCGAGTCGCGGCCGAACCACGCGGGCATTGCCGGTGATGATGTTGGCCGGGTCCGCCACCTTCATGTTGGAGACCACCAGGAAGCGATGGGTCAGCTTGCTCTGCTCGCCCGCGCCATCCATCAGCGGAAAATACTTCTGGTTCGCCTTCATCGTCAGGATCAGGCATTCCTGCGGCACGGCAAGGAACTCCGGCTCGAAGCTCGCCTCATACACCGCCGGGTATTCAACCAGCGCGGTAACTTCATCGAGCAAAGCGTCATCCCGCAGCCAGGTGAGTTGCCCTGCGGCGCCATCCAGCTGTTCGACGATCATGGCGCGGCGCTTTGCGAAGGAGGCGATCACGCGGCCCTCTTTCTCAAGAATGCCCTCGTAATCTTCCGCGTGGGGGATGTCGATCACGCCGACGCTCATGAAGCGATGGCCGCGCGTGATGTTGCGGCTGGCGAGGCCGAGTACTTTGCCGGGGACGATGCGGCCATCGTGCATCAGGATCAGGCCATGCACCGGCCGCACGAACTGCGCTTCACCGGCGCCCCAGCGCATCAGTTTGGCCACCGGCAGTTTTTTCAGGGCCGCTTCGACCATGTCGGCAAGGTATTCGTCGATGCGTCCGCCGCTCTTGTTGCTGCGGGCGACAAAATACTCGGCCTTGCCGTCGTTGAGTTTTTCCAGTTGATCGAAGCTGACGCCGGCGGAGCGCATGAAGCCTTCGAGGGCTTTGGTCGGCGCACCGCTGGCGTCGACTCCCGAGGCCACCGCCGGGCCTTTCTTCTCGATCACGCGGTCAGGCTGGCTCTCCAGGCAGTCGTCGAACTGCAGTGCGAGGCGGCGCGGCGTGGCGAACCAGCGCCCGGCGTTGCCGGCATCGATGAAGCCAGCTTCCGCGAGTGCCTTTTGCATCTGTTCGCGGAAGGCCAGGCCGAGTTTTCCCAGCGACTTCGGCGGCAGTTCCTCGGTGAGGAGTTCGATCAGCAGGGTGGCCTTCATGCGGCGACTCCCTTGCACATGGGGAAGCCGAGACGTTCGCGGGAATCAAAATAGGCTTGGGCAATTTCGCGCGCCAGCGCCCGCACGCGGCCGATGTAGGCGGCGCGTTCGGTGACCGAAATTGCGCCCCGGGCGTCGAGCAGGTTGAAACTGTGCGAGGCCTTCATGACCATCTCGAAGCCCGGCAGCGGCAGGTTGAGGCCGATCAGACGCTTGGCCTCGGATTCGAATTTCGAGAACTGGACAAACAGCCAATCGACGTCGGAATGTTCGAAGTTGTAGGTCGACTGCTCGACCTCATTCTGGTGATACACGTCGCCGTAGGTGACACCCGGCGCCCAGACCAGGTCGAAGACGTTTTCCACGTCCTGCAGGTACATCGCCAGGCGTTCGATGCCATAGGTGATCTCGCCCAGCACCGGTCGGCAGGGAATCGAGCCGACTTCCTGGAAATAGGTGAACTGCGTGACTTCCATGCCGTCGAGCCAGACCTCCCAGCCCAGGCCCCAGGCGCCCAGCGTCGGCGATTCCCAATCGTCCTCGACAAAGCGAATGTCATGTTCCGAGGTGTTGATGCCCAAGCTTCGCAGGCTGTCCAGATAGAGCTCCTGGATGTTCTCGGGTGACGGCTTGAGCACCACCTGATACTGGTAGTAGTGCTGCAGGCGATTCGGGTTCTCGCCGTAGCGTCCGTCCTTGGGGCGACGCGAGGGCTGGACATAGGCCGCCTTCCACGGCTCGGGGCCGATCGAGCGAAGAAAGGTGGCGGTGTGGAAGGTGCCGGCGCCGACTTCGATGTCATAGGGCTGGAGCAGGACACAGCCCTGCTTGTTCCAGAAGTCCTGCAGGCGCAGGATGACTTCCTGGAACGTGGGTTTTTGGTTCATCGGGAAACCCCGTTAATTCGCGGAAGGCAGAATTTTACAGGGTTTCAGTCAGACACTTTAGTCTGCCAGACTGCTCACTCGTGCCGATCTATGTGGTTCTCGGTACGGCTTGCGAGTCGGGCACAGTCATCTTCCAGCGGCACCCGCACGCAGGCGACGGTGCCGCCGTCGGGTCGGGCCGCGAGTTCGACCGTCCAGCCGTTGGCGGTTGCCAGTTGGCGTACGATGGCCAGTCCCAGACCGCTGCCGCCCGTGCGGCTGCTGCGCGAGGGCTCCAGCCGATAGAACGGCTGGAATACTTTTTCACGCTCCCCCTCTGCAATGCCTGGTCCGCGATCGAGGACAAAGATCTCAACGCAGTGTTCGGACATCCGGTATTCAATGTCGATTGCCTGTCCGCAGCCATAGCGCTGAGCGTTGTCGACCAGGTTGGACAGGATGCGCTTGAGCGCCAGTGGGCGCACGCGCAGTCGGCAATCGGGGCCCTTGTGGCCGCGAATCTCGGCGCCCGTATCCGCAAATTCCATGGCGACTCCGGCGAGCAGGTCGCACAGATCGAGTTCTACCGATTCCTTCTCGGCGAAATCGCGGCTGACTTCGAGGCAGCGGCCGATCAGGTCGTTCATGCCCTCGACGTCGTGCAACACGCGTTCCAGGAGGCCCTTGTCGGGCTTTTCCGAGAGCATGCCCAGCGCCAACTGAATGCGCGACAGCGGTGTCCGCAGGTCGTGCGAGATGCCCGCCAGCAGGGTGGTGCGATTGGTCAGCAGCTCCTCGACCTGTTCTCCCATGCGGTTGAACTCGCGCGCCAGAGTGGCGAGTTCGGCCGGGCCGGTCTCCGGTAACGGTTCGAGTCGCTGGCCCTGACCAATGCGCTGGGTCGCGGCCGACAGGCGCGACAGGGGCGCGATCAGACGGTGAGCGAGCCAGGCCGAGGTGACCAGGGTAACCAGGGCGCCGACAGACAGGATCAGCAACAGGGCAAGCGAGGGCTGCACGGCGACCCTGCTGGCTGGGAACCCGATGCGCACTTTGGCACCGGCTGTCGGCAGGTCGGCCCAGTACCAGAGTTCGCCACTCTCGGCGCGGCTGGAGAGTAGTGCAACGGGTTGGCCGCTACGCGTGCCCAAGGCGGATTCAAGCAAGCGGAAATAGGGAAGCAGGCTGCTGAACTCGGACGCCTCGCGCAACGGGTCCTGCACCTGCAGGCGGTGCAGGCGGTCGATGCGCTCCCGCAGCTGCGGCCGCTCGGCGGACGGAGCCGAGTGCCAGGCTTGTGCCATTCCCAGCATCAGTGCGGCGACATCGTCAGTGGCGTCGCGACCGAGCGGGATCAGGGCGAAATACGTGATGACGGCGAGGGTGAACACCTGGAAAGCAAGCGACACCAGCGCGATCACCAGCGCGGTGCGGCCAAACAGCGTTCGCGGCGCCATCATGCCCGGGCAATGCCTCCGGCAGGCGAAAACAAATAGCCCTCGCCCCAGACCGTGCGCAGGTAGACCGGGTGGGCCGGGTCGGGCTCGATCTTGCGGCGCAACCGCGTAACGCGGACATCGACCATGCGATCGAAGGGTCCTCGTTCGTAGCCCTTGAGCAGATCGACCAGGGCGTCGCGGCTGAGCACGCGGTCTGGATGTTCGAGCAGGATCTTGAGCAGGGAAAATTCCGCCCCCGACACGTCGATCTCCTCGCCGTTGCGTGTCAGGCGGCGCGCGTCGAGATTGACCTCGAAGGGGCCGAAGTAACGCACGCGCCCTTTTCCCGCGACAGGCTGCCTGCGGCGCAGTACCGCCGCCACCCGTGCCAGCAACTCGCGGTGGCTGAACGGCTTGGGCAGATAGTCATCGGCCCCGACTTCGAGGCCGACGATGCGGTCGACTTCTTCGCCACGCGCCGACAGCATGATGATGGAAGGTGCGCCCTGTCCGCCGAGCCCACGTGCCAGCGACAGGCCGTCCTCGCCCGGCAGCATGACATCGAGCAGCAGCAGGTCCACCGGCTGGGTTGCAAGGTGACGTTTCATCGACGTACCGTCGCCCACCCCGGCTGCTTCATAACCGTTGTCTGAAAGATAGCGCACCAGCAGCTCGCGCAAGCCTTCGTCGTCGTCCACCACCAGTATGCGACTGCGGCATTCAGCCATGACCCTGCCTGCTCCTTGTAACAACTTGTAACACCTGCCGTCTCTGTGCAACACGTCGGAAACCGCTTCTCCCTAGTCTCACGAAAAACATAACACAAGGGAGAGGGAAGATGATGATTGCACGTATCGCGGCACTTGCCGCATTGTTTTTTCTGACAACGCTGCCGGCTGCGGCCGAGCAGGTTGGCGCGCGCGCCAAGGGCGGTTTCGCCGAGTCATTTTTCATGGAAAAGCTTCCGCGCGAGGAAGCCAAGGCGACCGCCGAAAAGCTGGCCAGAGGGGTGATTGCCGCGCGCATGATCATTTTTGCGTACGCCGGAAAGCTCGTCGACCCCACCCTCGGCGACAAGGGGTTTTCCGGAGAAGTCTTCGAGAACCAATGGCGCTCTGCCGTTGAGTCCGACCTGATCGATGCCTCGCCCAACCAGAAAAAACTCTTCGAAAAGCTCTTCTGGGCCGGCCGTCAGGTGATCGACAACAACCAGGAGCGTCTCAACACCAAGGGTGTGGGCTGGAAGAACTTTCTGCCTGCCAAGTGGGAGCGCGAGATGGGGCAGGTATTCACCGCCCGCACCGGCATCGTCATCAAGCAACCCGGCCGCGCCTACCGCAGCCCGATGAACGTCCCCGATGACACCGAACGCAATGCGCTGGAGCATTACGTCAAGGCAGGTCATGCCGAAAACCAGCCACTGACGAGCTACGCCAAATGGGGCAAGCAGGACGTGTATCGCCACATGGAACCCATCCGCCTGATTCCGGCGTGCCTGGGCTGCCACGGCACGCCGAAGGGCGAGCCCGACATGCTCGGTTTCGAGAAGGACGGGCTGGAGGCCGGCGACCTCATCGGCGTGATGAGCGTCACGATCGGCGTAAGCGACTAATCAACTTGTTCAAGGCGACGCGGCCGGCGAAATGCCGCGGATGACCTGCTTCGCACCATTTTATAAAGGAGACCACCATGTCCATGAAACAAAAGTTCGTTGCCACTCTTTCTGCTGTCGCCTTCATCAGTGCCACAGTTGCTGGTTCGGCTAGCGCGGCGGAAGAGGCTAGTACGTCCGCCAACAGCCACAAGTACCCCAGTATCGAGAAGACGTCGGCGGATGCCCCGAAGCAGCACAAGATGAGCCCGGAATTCCAGGCTCAGGTGAAAAAGCTGCCGCCGGAGTTCATCCAGCAGTTCAAGAAGATGACGGCCAAGCATACCCGCTACAGCGAAGACGCCACCGCGCGGCAGGTGATGATGGAGCTCCTCTCCGACGTCCAGTGCGTGACGGCCGGACTGATGGTGGAGAACGGCGAGATGGCCGCTGACTGTGCGGTTCGCGCCTCCCGCCACCGCTGGCCGAAAGGACACCTGCTGGCCTATGTAAAGCTGGAGCAGATCAATGCCGACTCGCTCGCTGCGCTGCCGAAGATCAACGCGACAGTCGAGGGTGGTCTGGAGCGTGTGGCCGAAATGGCCCTCAGCAAGAATTTCCCCGGCGCTGGCGCCGAAATGGGCAAGGTGCTGGAGGGTTGCTCGAACTGCCACAACCTGTTCCGTTTTGGCAAGGGAGACTCTCCCTACATCATCGATTGATCCGCAAGGCCGGGGGTTCCAGCGCGACGAGAATCGCCGGAAACCCGGCAACCCTGCGAACGCCAGCC
>CAMBRI010000157.1 GCA_945870205.1 Sulfuritalea hydrogenivorans sk43H
GACGCCGGCGAAGATCATGCCGGCGCGCATGACGATGGCGCCGAGCACGCCGTAGAGCAGGACGCGGCGCTGCAGTTCCGGTGGCACGGCGAAGTAGCTGAAGATCATGACGAAGACGAACATGTTGTCCACCGACAGCGACTGCTCGATCAGGTAGCCGGCGAGGAACTCCAGCGTCTTGGTGCGCGCCACGTCGGCGCCCTGGGTATCGTTGAGATACCACCAGAGCAGAGCGGCGAAGGCGAGCGCGAGGCTTACCCAGACGGCGACCCAGGCACCCGCTTCCTTCACGGAAACCTTGTGCGCCTTGCGCCCGCCAAAGACGAACAGGTCGAGCGCCAGCATGGCCAGCACGAAAACGATGAAGCCGGCCCACATCGGGCCGGTGGCGAAACTGATCGAGCTATCGGTCATGCCATGGCTCCTTGCTTGCCGCGGACTTCCTCGCGCTCTTGCCTGACGGCATCGGCGAATGCGGCATACAGGGCGATGGTCGGAATGGACTTCTGCTCTTCCGGTTTCATGGTTGCGCTACCTTCGTTTCAAAAAGTCGGTCATGGCAGGACGGTGACGATGGTCGCCTTGACCACGCCTTTCGCATCCCTGGCCAGGGTGAAGCCGACACGGTCGGCGTCCTTGAGGTATTCGTGGCGCTCGGTGTCGGGCGACGCGGACAACAGGTTCTGGCGATAGCCCTGTGCGGCGAAGCCCTTGACGTAGTGATCCAGCACCGCCGCGTAGTCGGCCGCGCCATGGTAGCGGACGGTGATTTCGCGCCCCTCGCGATGCCAATAGTCCCGCGTCAGGCCAGGATAGCGGGCCACCGGGCCGACGTCGGTGCCGGACACGTCGCGCGGCGGCTGCTCGGCCTTCAGGGCCGGCACGAATTCGCCGAGTTTTTCGCGCACGCCGGGGACGATGACTTCGACCTGCCCCACCGCCGCACGTGTCGCGTCGCGCACGATATCGGGCGCCGTTTCCGACAGGTTCCGCGCCTGGCCCCAAAGTCCTCCGATCAATGCAACGGCGGCCCAGGCCATCAGGCCCATCAGCACCAGCACGCTCAGGGCGGCGGCAATCCAGGTCGAGCGGCGCACCTGCAGGAGTCCGGGCAAAAACGCGGCCGCATAGCTGAGAAGACCAAATTTGCTCATGTCGATTCCTTCAATCCGTGCCCATCGCCGCGACGGCGTCATGCACGGCATCGGCTTCGGGGGCTTCCCGGCCGCCGAGGCGGGCATGGGGGAACTCGCGCAAACGCTCCAGCCGGCGCACCACAGCGCGTTCGGCGCGCTCGGCGGCGCGATCGATGGCAACGTAGAGATCTGACTCGGTATCCTCGATCACCACGTTCCGGGTGCCGGAAAAAGGCACTTGTATGCGGCAGCGCTTGTCTTTGCCGCCGCGCGGCCCGTTGATGTCGGACAGGCGCACGCTGACCGCGCGGACATCATGCCTGGCCCAGCCCAGGGCGAACTGCAGGCGCCGCACGGTATGCTCGCGCAGCCCGTCCGTCAGGTCGAATCCACTGGCCTTGATGTCGATACGCATGAAGCTTGCTCCTGTCAGGTTGAACACGGAGCAGATGCTAGGCGGCGGCCAAAGATCGAACAAGTCGATTCTTTTGAGATTATACATCGAGAACTTCGATGTTATGCTTTGTCTGCGGACGACTGCGGCTTGCATGAACCAGGGGGACAGGACGATGGCGGCGCTCAACTTCAAGCACTTGAGATATTTCTGGATGGTCGCCAAGACGGGCAGCATCGCCCGCGCCGCGGAGCAGTTGCACCTGACGCCGCATTCGATCAGCGGGCAGTTGCGCGAATTCGAGGCGGCCCTGGGCGTGGAACTGTTTCGCCGCGTCGGCCGCAATCTTGAAACCACCGATGCCGGACGCAGCATCGTCAGCTACGCGGAGGAGATCTTCACCGTCGCCGACGAGTTGCAGGAAGTCTTGCGCGGCCAGCAGACCAGGAAATCCCTGCCGTTCCGGATCGGCATCGCCGATTCGGTGTCGAAGTCGGTGGCCTACCGGCTGGTAGATCCGGCGCTCGGGCTCGCCGAACCGGTGCGCCTGATTTGCCGCGAGGGGCGATTGGCGCCGCTATTGGCCGACCTGGCCATACATCGGCTCGACATGATCATTGCCGACCGGCCGATGCCGGCGAATCTGAACGTACGCGGCTACAGCCACCTGCTGGGAGAGAGCGATTTGACCGTGTTCGGCACCCGGCCCCTGGTAAAGAAACTGGCCGGCAGCTTTCCCGCCATGCTCGACAACGCCCCGTTTCTGCTACCGGGCGAGGACGTCGCGATCCGGCCGAAACTGCTGCAGTGGCTCGATGCAAAAGGCGTGCGGCCGAGGATCGTCGGCGAGTTCGACGACAGTGCCCTGATGAAATCCTTCGGACAGGCCGGTGCCGGGCTGTTCGTCGCGCCAACCGCCATCGCTGATCATGTCTGCGAACAATACAAGGTTGCGGCAATCGGATGCATCGACACCGTGGTCGAGCACCTCTACGCAATAACGACCGAGCGCCGACTCACCCATCCTGCGATCCTGGCGATAAGCAAGACCGCGCGTCAAGACGTGTTTGGGGGGATCAAGCACTGACCTGCCAAACACCCGATTACAGGCGGGATATTCGAGTTTTCTGGCTACCTTCAACTGCCATTTATTGCCATGACCGCCCCCGTATGAATGACTCGAATGCGAGGTGACCGGCCGCCGTGTATCCAGATGGCTTTTGTCGACTCAGGGCAAACAGAAGACGTCGACGGCTTGATACCCGAATCAAACATCAACGAAGACATTCCGCAACGCGGCATCCGATCTGGATCTCAAGCACGGAATCCGGATCGCTGCGGCTTTCAGGCGCTCGCGCTTGGCCGCTGTGCGATGCGATCGCGCCAGGCCTGCAGGTGCGCCAAAGCCTCGTCAGCCGGCCTGAACCGTATAAGCCGCGCGAATTCGATGGCACAAAAGGCGGTGATGTCGGCGATGGTGAAGCGCTCGCCGGCAACATAGTCGCGCGTCGCCAGATGGTCGTCGAGCCACTTTGCGTGGGCCCGCATTTTCAGCCCCTGCGATGCGCCGAACTCGGGGAACTGCGGTTGCTCGAGTACCGCCAGGCCCGGATGGCTGTGGCGGATGCAATTGCCGATGCTGGCGAACAGGTAGAACTCGACCTGGCGATCGGCCATTTCGATGAAGGCCCGCTCCTCGGCGTCGCGGCCCATCAGATTGGGCTGCGGATACACGCTCTCAAGATAGCTGCAGATGGCTCGCGATTCGGCCAGGCAGCGGCCATCGTCGAGTTCCAGGACCGGCACCCTGGCCAGCGGGTTGCGTGCCAGGAAACCCTCTTGCTTGTGTTCGCTGGCGTTCAGATCGACCAGCACGCGCTCGATGTCGCGAACGCCCTTTTCTGCGAGGAACATATCCACCCGTCGCGGATTTGGCGCGCGCGCCGCCGTGTGCAATCTCATGCTGCCCCCTGTCTGCCTGGAACCTTCTAGACGCCGCCCTTTTGCGACTGGCCCATTTCCACCATCTTGCGTGCCGCTTCGGAAAACTGCTGGGCCTTCTCTTCGCCGTCGCGCGAATCGATGCTCGAAGGCGGGCGCAGTATCCCTTGCTGGACCGCCGGCCGGGCGCGGATTGCGGCCAGCCAGCGCTGCAGGTGGGGAAACTCGTCGACCGGCACGCCCGACCAGCGGTGGGTGCGCACCCAGGCCCAGTTCGCGATGTCGGCAATCGAATAGTCGCCGGCCAGATATTCGTGGTCCCTGAGATGTGCGTCCATGACCCGGAACAGGCGCGCACACTCGCCCTGGTAGCGATCGATCACCGGCTGGATCTTCTCCGGAAAATAGCGGAAGAAAACATTGGCCTGGCCCATCATCGGACCGATGCCGCCCATCTGGAACATCAGCCACTGCAGCACGCGGGATCGACCCTGGGGGTCGCCTGGCATCAGCCTGCCGGTCTTTTCCGCGAGGTAGATCAGGATCGCGCCGGATTCGAATACGGCGAAGACGTCGGCATCATGGTCGATGATCGCGGGGATGCGGCCGTTGGGATTGATGGCGAGGAATTCAGGCTGCTTTTGCTCCTGCTTGCCCAGATCCAGCACGCGCAGCACATAGGGAAGCGCGAGTTCCTCGAGTGCGATGGAAATCTTGTGGCCGTTAGGCGTGGCGGCGGTGAATAGCTCGATCATCTGGATCTCTCCTGGGAAACTGCATGGCTTGCATTGCGCTCAGGCTCCCCCAAGCTCTCGCAGCGCATCCCTCACCACCGGCTTCAGTTCCTGCTCGGCAGGCGTGCCGAGGATCGCAATGAGCTGCGTCCTCATGCGCGGATCCCAGGTGCGCCGCAAGTGATTGGCGATATCCTTGATGGCCTGCTCACGATCCGGCATGGCCTCGAAAAACGCGCCGATCTGATTGGCCATCTTGACCAGGGTGGCGAGATTCATGCGCTGGCGATCTCCGGACAGGTGCTGGCGTGGTAGAGCACGCAGGTCTCCCCGCGCAGGAATCCGATCAGGGTCAGGTTCAGGTCTTGCGCCAGGCGTACGGCACGCGCCGTGGGCGCCGACACCGCAGCGAGGGTGCCGACACCCAGCGCTGCGGCCTTCTGCACCATTTCGAAGCTGGCGCGGCTGGTAATGATCAGCGCGCTGTCGCCGGCTGCGATGCCTTCACGCGCCAGCGCGCCCAGGGTCTTGTCCAGCGCATTGTGGCGGCCGACGTCCTCGCGCACCTGAGCAATCGAGCCGTCGCGACTGACGCGGCAGGCAGCATGGGTGGCGCCGCTGGCCTGCTGCAGAACTTGAAGCGCCGGCAGCCGGCGCATGCCTGAGTACAGGGCTGCCAGCGGAAATGGCGGCGTCCCGGGCAGCGGCATCAATTCGCGCTGCACCTGATCCAGGCTTTCGGCACCGCACAGGCCGCAACCGGTGCGGCCGGCCAGGCTGCGGCGGCGTACCTTGAGGCGAACGAAATCCTCGCTGGCGATGTCGAGTTGCAGGCTGATGCCGGCGGCGGACTCGTTCACACGGATATCGAAAATATCCGCCCGGCGCGCCACGATGCCTTCCGAGAGGCTGAAACCGACGGCAAAATCCTCGAGGTCGGAAGGGGTCGCCAGCATCACCGCGTGGCTGATGCCGTTGTATTCGAAGGCGACCGGCACCTCCTCGGCAAGCTCATCCGGCCGAGCGTAGCCATCGCGCCAGACCGTGGTTCGGACCAGGGGCGTCATGCGCCGCCCCGTCGCGACACCTGCACCGCGGTGACCTTGTATTCGGGACAGTTGGTGGCCCAGTCGGAGTTGTCGGTGGTGATCACGTTGGCACCGGATTCGGGAAAGTGGAAGGTCGTGTAGACCACGCCCGGCTGAACCCGTTCGGTAATCGTCGCGGGCAAGATCGTGTGTCCGGCGCGCGACTCGATGCCGACCCGGTCGCCTTCTCGAATGCCGCGCTCCTCGGCGTCGTGCGGATGTATTTCGAGCAGGTCGGCATCATAGAAGTCGGTGTTGGCGGTTCGCCGCGTCTGCGCCCCGACGTTGTACTGCGAGAGCACGCGGCCGGTGGTCAGCAGCAGCGGGAAGCGGCGCGTCACCTTCTCGTCGGTCGCCACGTACTGGGTGATCAGGAAACGGCCCTTGCCCCCGCGCATACCGGCGAAGGCATCGATATGCATGGTCGGCGTGCCATCCGGGGCTTCGTCGTTGCAGGGCCACTGCAGGCTGCCAGCACGTTCCAGCTTTTCGTAGCTGACGCCGGCAAAGGTGGGCGTCAGGCGCGCGATCTCGTCCATGATCTGGCTCGGGTGTTCGTAATGCATCGTGTAGCCCAGTGCCCTGGCCAGCGCCGTGGTCACCTCCCAGTCGGCCATGCCGGCCAGCGGCGCCATGACGCGGCGCACGCGCGAGATGCGGCGTTCGGCGTTGGTGAAGGTGCCGTCCTTTTCGAGGAAGGAGGCGCCAGGCAGGAAGACATGGGCATACTTAGCGGTCTCGTTGAGGAACAGATCCTGCACCACCACGCATTCCATGGCCGCCAGCGCAGCGGTGACGTGCTGCGTATTCGGATCGGATTGCGCCGGGTCTTCGCCCTGGCAATAGAGGCCGAGGAAAGAGCCGTCCAGCGCGGCGTCAAGCATGTTGGGAATGCGCAGGCCGGGCTCGGACTGTATCGTCACACCCCAGTCTTGCTCGAACATTTCGCGCGTGATGCTGTCGGAGACGTGGCGATAGCCGGGCAGTTCATGCGGGAAGCTGCCCATGTCGCAGGAGCCCTGCACGTTGTTCTGTCCGCGCAGCGGATTGACGCCGACGCCCTCGCGGCCGAGATTGCCGGTGGCCATGGCGAGGTTGGCGATGGCGATCACGGCCGTCGAGCCCTGCGAGTGCTCGGTGACCCCTAGTCCATAGTAGATCGCGGCGTTTTTGCGACCATTTGCGCCTGTTGCATAGAGCCTGGCGGCGGCACGCAAGTCGGCAGCCGGCACGCCGCTGGCCGCCTCCAGCGCCTCGGGCGAATTGGCCGGGCGCGCAACGAACACGCGCCAGTCTTCAAAGGCTTTTGTTTCGCAACGCTCGGCGACAAAAGATTCATTGACCAGTCCCTCGGTCACGATCACATGCGCCATGGCCGAGAGCACGGCGACATTGGTGCCGGGCTTCAACTGCAGGTGATGCTCGGCGCGGATGTGAGGCGAATTGACCAGGTCGATGGCGCGCGGATCGATGACGATCAGCTTTGCTCCTTGGCGTACGCGGCGCTTGAGGCGCGAGGCGAACACCGGATGGGCATCGCTCGGATTGGCGCCGATCACGACAATGACATCGGCCTGCTCGACCGACTTGAAGGTTTGCGTGCCGGCCGACTCGCCCAGGGTCTGCTTGAGGCCGTAGCCGGTCGGCGAATGGCAGACGCGGGCGCAGGTGTCGACATTGTTGTTGCCAAACGCCGTGCGCACCAACTTCTGCACCAGGTAGTCTTCCTCATTGGTGCAGCGACTGGAGACGATGGCGCCAATCGAATTCCTGCCATGCTGCTGCTGGATGCGGCGGAACTCGCTTGCGGTGTGGGTCAGCGCCTCGTCCCAGGACACTTCGCGCCAGGGATCGCTGATCCTGTCCCGAATCATCGGCTTGGTGATGCGATCCGGATGAGTCGCGTAACCCCAGGCAAAGCGGCCCTTGACGCAGGCATGGCCCTCGTTGGCGCGGCCACCCTTCCACGGCAGCATGCGCACGACTGTTGGAAACTGCGCGCTGCCTTTCATCTCCGCACGCAGGCCGCAGCCAACGCCGCAATAGGCGCAGGTGGTGATCACGCTGCGCTCAGCCTGGCCCTTGTCGATGAGGGTCTTTTCCATCAGCGTCGCGGTCGGACAGGCCTTGACGCAGGCGCCACAGGAAACGCAGTCGGATTCCATGAAAGACGCGCCCTGCCCCGCCGCGACACGCGAGCCGAAGCCACGTCCAACGATGGTCAGGGCGAAAGTTCCCTGCTGCTCCTCGCAGGCGCGCACGCAGAGGCTACAGACGATGCACTTGCCGGGGTCGTAGCTGAAATAGGGGTTCGATGCATCGGTGGCCGCCGCGGTGAAATGGTTCTCACCCGGGTCTGCCTCTCCTTTGCCGTAGCGCACTTCGCGCAGACCGACCACGCCGGCCATGGTCTGCAGTTCGCAATTGCCGTTGGCGGCACAGGTCAGGCAGTCCAGCGGGTGGTCGGAGATGTAGAGCTCCATCACGTTGCGCCGCAACTTCGCCAGTTGCGGCGACTGGGTGCGCACCTTCATGCCGGCTTCGGCCGGCGTGGTGCAGGATGATGGATAGCCACGGCGCCCCTCGATCTGAACCAGGCACAGGCGGCAGGAGCCGAAAGGTTTGAGAAAATCCGTGGCGCAAAGTTTGGGCACCATGACGCCGGCCTCGGCGGCGGCGCGCAGCAATGAGGTGCCGACAGGAACGCTGACCTGGATGCCGTCAATCTCCAGCGTCACCGTTTCGCCGGCGGCGACCGCTGGCGTACCGAAATCAATATCCTGTGGCACGTTCATCGGAAGTCCTCCGGGAAATGCCGCAACGCCGACATGACCGGAATCGGCGTCATGCTGCCCATGGCACACAACGAGCCCTGGGTCATCGTGTCGCACAGATCCTGCAGCAGTTCGATCTGCTCAAGTTGTCCGGCGCGAATGCGGTCGATGATTTCGACGCCGCGGGTCGAGCCGATGCGGCAGGGCGTGCATTTGCCGCAGGATTCGATGGCGCAGAACTTCATCGCGTAGCGCGCCTGCTTCGCCAGGTCCACGCTGTCATCGAAGGCGACGATGCCGCCGTGGCCCAGCCCGGCACCGATGGCAGCGAAGGCTTCATAGTCGAGCACGGTGTCGAATTGCGACTCGGGCAGGTAGGCGCCCAGCGGCCCACCCACCTGCACCGCACGCAGCGGCCGGCCCGAACGCGAGCCGCCGCCGAAGTCATGCAGCAGTTCGCGCAAGCTGAGGCCGAAGGGCACTTCGACCAGGCCGCCGTACCGGATGTTGCCGGCCAGTTGGAAAGGCAGGGTGCCGCGTGAACGGCCGCAGCCCAGATTGCGATAGGCAGCCGCGCCCTGCGCGAGGATGTCGGGCACGCTGGCCAGCGTAATCACGTTGTTGATCACCGTCGGCTGGCCGAACAGGCCGGCGATCGCCGGCAGCGGCGGCTTGGCGCGGACGATGCCGCGACGGCCTTCGAGGCTTTCCAGCAAGGCGGTCTCCTCGCCGCAGACATAGGAACCGGCGCCCTTGCGCAGCTCGATATGGAAATCACCGAGCCATTCCTGGGCGCTTGCTAGCGCCGCATTCAGCGCGGCCATGGCATGCGGGTATTCGGAGCGAACGTAGATGTAGCCACGCGTTGCCGTGACCGCGAGGCCGGCGATGGCCATGCCTTCGAACAACTGGAAGGGGTCGCCTTCCATCAGCATGCGGTCGGAGAAAGTACCGGAGTCGCCTTCGTCGGCATTGCAGACGATGTACTTCTGCGCTGCCGCAGTGGCCAGCACGGTCTGCCACTTGATGCCGGCGGGAAAGGCCGCACCGCCGCGCCCGCGCAGGCCGGAATCGACCACGGCACGCACGATACCGGCCGGCGCCATGGTCCGCGCCTGCAGCAGGCCGCCGCCGCCGCCATGCGCGAGGTAGTCGGCCAGAGAGCGCGGATCGACCACGCCAACTCGCCCGAAGGCCAGCCGCTGCTGGCGCGCAAGCCAGGGAATCTCGTCCGTCACACCGAGGCCCAGCGCATGGCTTTCGCCCGCAATCAGGCCCGCGTCGAACAATCCCGCTACGTCGGCCGCATTGACCGGGCCATAGGCAATGCGCCCGCGCGGCGTGGCGACTTCGACCAGCGGCTCCAGCCAGACCATGCCGCGCGAACCGTTGCGCACGAGCTTGATGGCGATGCCCCGCCGCGCGGCTTCCTTCGCCATGGCTGCGGCCACGGCATCGGCCCCCAGGGCCAGCGCGGCGGCATCACCGGGGACGAAAATCGTCACCGTCACCGCTCGGCCTCCAGCCCATCGATCAGCGCGTCGAACTTCTCTGGCGTTACCTGACCGTGCAGCGTCGTTTCATCAACCTGCAGCGCCGGCCCGCAGGCGCACAGCCCAAGGCAATACACGGGTTCGAGCGTGATGTCGCTGCCGGCCAGCCGCGCCCGCGCATGTTCCGCCAGCGCCTCGCCACCTACTGCCTGGCAGGCCTCGGCGCAGCAGA
>CAMBRI010000158.1 GCA_945870205.1 Sulfuritalea hydrogenivorans sk43H
CCCGCCAATTCGACATGGGTTTCGACTTCACGAGCCGCTCCTGATGCCGCGACGATAAATCGCGAAGACGCCCGAAGCATCGTTGCGCATCTGGCCGACCTTGCCACTGAGCAGCGATTGCATGACCAGGCCCTGAATGCTGCCAACGAAGGCAACCACGGCTGCGGCCGTATCCACGTCGGGAGCAATTTCTCCGCCGGCTTTGCCGGCATCGATCAGGCCGGCCAGGCGCTGCCTGTAGCCTGCCAGCAGGGTGCGCGCCATGCGTTTGGCGGGCGTGTCCTCGGCGCGCTGCAACTCGCCGAAGAGCAGGCGGGGCACCCCGGGATGGGCGACAACAAAGCCGATGTGGGCCATGAACACCGCTTCCAAAGCAAGCAGCGGCGACGCCGCTTCTTTCATGGCCTGATCCACGCGCTGCAGCAAGCGCTCGGCGACCCACTCCATGACCGCCTGCCAGATCGCATCCTTGCTGGGGAAGTGACGGAACAGCGCGCCCTGCGTGAGGTTCATTCGTTGCGCAATCGCCGCGGTAGTGATGTCGCCCGGATTCTGCTCGGCCGTCAGGGCAATGACCGCGTCGACCGTTACGGCGCGGCGCTGGTCGGCGGGCAGGTTCCTCGGTTTCGCTTCGACATCCATCGGCGCATTCCAAAAGATAGTGAACGGTTACTATCTTATTGCCGATGGATCGCAGTGTCAAGCCAGACCCGGAAGCTTCCGGCTCCGCAAGCAGGACCAGTTGGCAAGTGACCGATGTTCGTGGCCGCAGATCACGGCGTGGGCGGCAAGACAGGCAGAAACATCGACTTGCGGCGCATAGCCAATTCCTATGGAACGAATCGGAAAATAATCATGGACAGTTCTATATCAAGCGCACACAATTTAATCATCAACCATTTGCGGGGTTTCCGGTAACAGCAGGAGCGCCTTGCAATTGCATGATGGCCTCAAGCAATTGAACTGTTATCAGCCGTCACCTGGCCCCTGCCTGGTGACACGATCGTACGGTAAGCCAGAAAGAGGAGAAAGCAGACATGCACATCGAACCAGGAATTGTTGACGGCGCCAAAATGGTGCTTGGTTACGTTACGGCGACAGGCGCGATTGGCTATTCGGCCAAACTCGCGCTGGATACCGTCAAGCGGGATGGAGTCTCTCCGCTCGCCTTGCGGGCACTGATAGCCGCAGTTCTCGTGTTCAGTTTTTTCCAGGTGCTGCCGCATTTCCCGGTCGGCGTCTCCGAAGTGCATTTCATCCTCGGCTCGACACTGTTCCTGATCTTCGGCGCCGGTCCGGCTGCGATCGGCCTGGCTGCGGGTTTGCTGTTGCAGGGACTGCTGTTCGCGCCTGCTGATCTGCCGCAATACGGCATGAATGTAACGAGCCTGCTGGTGCCGCTGCTGCTGGTCGATGCCATGGCGCGTCGCGTGATTCCGGCGAACACCGCCTACAAGGATGTTACCTACGGCCAGGCGTTCAAGCTGTCCACCGCCTATCAGGGTGGCGTGGTCGCCTGGGTCGCCTTCTGGGCCTTTTACGGGCAAGGCTTTGGCGCGGAGAACCTGGCCCAGGTCGCGAGCTTCGGTGCCGCCTACATGGGGGTTGTCATGGTCGAACCGCTGGTGGATCTCGCGGTTCTTGCCGCCGCCAAGAGCCTGCACCAACTGGCCGGCAACAAGGTCTTCCACGCGCGCCTCTATCACGCCGGATCCTGACCGCAGGTTCCGAGGTCTCCGGCCAACACCGGAGACCTCGCTGAGATCGTTACGCCGCCCCGGTTTTATTTCTCCATCAGGGTTCTGCTACAGGGACGTCTTTTCGTCCTGTCGACCCTGTTCGCCCCCTTGACTACGAATGGACCAAGCCGATGAACAAAGTCGCCATGAAAGACGCCATCCTCGAGGCCAAGTTCGAAAAAGGCCTGAAGTGGGCCGATATCGCCAGAGCGGCGGGACTGTCGCCCGAGTACACCTGTTCGGCCTGCCTGGGCATGAACCATCTCGACCCAAAACCGGCAGATGCGGTCGCCGCCGTGCTCGATCTGGGCAAGGATGTCTCGGCCGCGCTGCAGCGCTTCCCGCAAAAGACCTGGACCCAGACGGTTCCCACCGATCCGCTGATCTATCGCTGGTACGAGATCGTCGGTGTGTATGGCGAAACCATCAAGGAACTCATCAACGAGAAGTTCGGCGACGGCATCATGAGCGCGATCGACTTCACCATGGACATCGCCAAGCAGGAAGACCCGAAAGGCGACCGGGTGGTGGTCACCCTCAATGGCAAGTTCCTGCCCTACAAGGCGTGGTAGCCTAAAGCTGGTCGCTGTCGCATCGATAGTGGCAATCGAGGCGACTAGCACTTCCGGCGCCGAAGCAAACCCGGATCGAAGTCGAAAGCTCAAACATGGTCGCCCGTGATCCACACCGATTTGTCAATGAACTCGATCAGGTCGCCATAGACCGCCTGATTGCCCGCCTCGAAGGTCGGGCCAAGAACGCGGTCTTCACGCGATTGTTCGACAAGTATGCCGAGCACTTGGCCGCTGGGGAATCCACCCGGGTACTGGAGGTGGGTTGCGGCACGGGAGCGACGCTGCGCGCCCTGGCGTCCCGCCGCGATTTTTCCGGCAAGGCCGTCGGGGTGGACCAAAGTCCGCACTTCGTTGCCGCCGCGCAAAAGTTCGCTGGCGAGGAAAACCTGGCCGGGCGAGTCGAATTTCGCGTCGGGGATGCGCACCGGCTGGATTTTCCGGATGCCTCGTTCGATGTGGTTTTCGCTCACACGCTGATCAGCCACGTTACCGATCCGGTTGAAGTCCTCAGGGAAATGGTGCGCGTTGTCCGTCCGGGCGGAACGATCGCGGTGTTCGACGGCGATTACGCGTCGATGACCTATGCGTCACCCGATCATGAATTGGGTCAGCGCATGGATGCTGCCCTGGTAACGGCCAGTTTCAACAATCCGCGAATCATGCGCGATTTGCCGCGACTGATGCCTGAACTGGGGCTGAAGCTGAAGGCGGCCTGGGGCGACGCGGTGGTTGAAATCGGCAGCGGCAGCTACTTCAGATCCTTCGTCGAGACCTATGCGCCCTACATCAAGCAAGCCGGGCTGGCGCCCGCCGACCTTGTAGACACATGGCTCGCGGCCCAGTTGCAGTCAATGGATGACGGCACATTTTTCGCGTCGTGCACCTATTACACCTACCTGACGCGTCGCGAATAGCCGGTGCGCTGGTGCATTCCGGATAGCCGGGTCACCATGAGCAGTCCGGCGGCCCACTGCGCAGCGCGACAGGGCGCGCAAAGGGATTGATCCGCGCGCGGACTACTTGAGCATCGCCGCTTCGGCCGCGATGAACGACTCGTCACCGGCGAAACTTCTCTTCTCCCGGTTGCACAGCTCCGGCCGCGGACAAGGCTTCGACCTTGTCTCTGGCGTCACGGGGCAGCGGCCAAAATTCCACTCGGACGCCAGTCTGCCAAAGGCCAGACAGGCCGGGCTCTTGTACTCGCCCCTGGAACAGATCAGGGCGATGGTGTGGTGGGGCAGTTCCGGCCGTAGCGGCACGGCATACAAGGTCGATTGGGTGCAGGCAATGGTGGTGGGAAGCACCGTAACGAGCCGGCCCAGGCTGACCGATTGCACGATCATGCTGAGCGAGTTGGTCTCGACGACGATGCGCGGCCGGATGCCGTTTTCAAGGCAGTACAGATCGAAGTGGCGGCGCAATGCAAAGTGCGTATTCAGCATCACCAGCGGTTCCCGCTCGAACACGTCCATGCCCACCGGTGTCTGTTGCCCGCTTAGAGCATGCGGATTGCCGACGGCCAGGCTCAGCGGTTCCATGAACAAGGTATGCATCTCGATCTTGCTCGACCAGGCGTCGGTTGCCGGTGTATGGGTGAAGGCGATGCCGACATCGATGGCGTTTTCGGCCACGCCCGCCTCGATGTGGTCCTGGGACATCTCCATGGCGCTCACCATGATGCCGGGATAACGTGCGCCGAAATCGTCGAGCAGCGAGGTCGTCAGGTACTCGGTGACGGGAGTCATCCCGATGCGCAGCAAGCCCCGACTCAGGTCCTCGACCTCGCTGACGGCCCGCTTTCCCTCGTCGAGTTCCGCCAAAGCGCGGCGGGCATGATGCAAATAAACCTTGCCTGCATCGGTCAGCAGGATGGACCGCCCCGACCGGTCGAGCAACTGTACGCCCAGAGCTTCTTCCAACTGCTTGATTTGTTGCGACAGCGTCGGCTGCGAGACATACAGCGCTTCCGCCGCCCGGGTAAAGCTCTGATGCTCGGCGACCGCCAGCAGGTAGCGGATCGACCGTGGAAACATGAGCTTCGATTGCATAGTCAATTCCTATGGAGCGAATCGGAAAATAGTCATGGACAGTTTTATATGAAGCGCACACAATTTAAGCGTCAACAAGTTGCGCGATGTCTCGTGGAAAGCGCGTTTGCGATTATACGGAGTCGCCTGCAGCCCATGATCGCTATCCGGAAATCGCGGAAGCGAAGTGGGTGGTTGTCGAATTGCGATCATACGCGTCGCGGACAGAAAAGATCGCTCAGGTGCAGGAAGCTGCAAGACGTCAAACAAAGGAGAAGTCCACAATGTCATCGACTACCAGAGAAGAGGTAATGCGGCATCTGAAAGCGGTCGCCGAGTTGCAACCGCCGGTGCAGAAGACAGGCAAGGCGCCATATCCCACCGATATGACTCACGAATTGTTCAGGGCCTATACACGGTCGCCCCATGACGTCGGGGGTGAGCATGACATCCCGTGTGACTGGAGCGACGAAGAACCCGAGGCATGGGGGTTCCGGGCCTATGTCACCACGGAGTGCCTGGCCTGGCGCGGCACATGGTGTGCCGAGGAACGGCGTCGCATGCAGAATGTCGACCTGGGCACGACGCAGTATCTGGGCCTGCCTTACTATGGGCGCTGGCTGCTGTCCGCGGCCCGAGTCCTGGTGGACGGACATCACGTCACGCTGACGGAACTGATCAACAAAATCGACGAGGTGAAAAAGCGCCATGGGTCACGATAAAGAACATCACGCCAAAATCGCCACGGGGAAAGGCGATCCCCAGTGTTTCATCGGCACCGCCGGAGGACCGTCCAAGTTCAAGGTCGGCGACCGGGTCAGGATCAAGAACCTGCCTGACATCTTCTACACCCGCACCATGGTCTATACGCGCGGCGCCATCGGTGAAATCGCCGTCGTCACCCATGAGAGCCCGGCGCCGGAGGATGAAGCCTGGGGCCACGTAGACCACTCCGAATGGTTCTACATCGTGCGCTTCAAGCAGAAGGATCTGTGGCCGGAGTATCCTGATGACTTTCCCAACGACACGCTGCAGACCGAGTTTTCAGAGCGTTGGCTGGAGTCGGTGTGACCGACTGACAGACCGATACAGAACACAGAGAAGAAAGGGTAGAGCAAATGTCAAACGATCACGATCACGACCATGACCACGGTCACGGGCACAAACCGCCGGCGCCGATGGTCGAGGAAATCAGCGACTTCGAGGCGCTTGAAATCGCCGTTCGCGAACTCTCCATCGAGAGAGGCCTGTTCACCGCGGAAGACCATCGTCGCTTCACCGAGTTTGCCGAGCACATCGGACCCACGCCTGCTGCCCGCATGGTGGCCAAGGCCTGGCTGGACCCAGAGTACAAGAAGCTGTGCCTGACCGATGGCATCAAGGCAAGCCTGGCGGTAGGCGTTGACTGGCTGAACCCGACCGGTTTCGGTACCCCGAGCGACTACACCGACCTGCGTGTTCTCGAGGACACCCCGACCAGGCATCACGTCGTGGTGTGTACCCTGTGTTCCTGCTATCCGCGCCCCATCCTCGGCTTCCAGCCGGAGTGGTATCGCACCCCGAACTACCGTCGCCGCCTGGTTCGCTGGCCGCGCCAGGTGCTGGCCGAATTCGGCCTGATGCTCCCGCCGGAAGTGGAAGTCCGCGTCGAGGACTCGAACCAGAAATGCCGCTTCATCGTGATGCCGGTGCGGCCCGCCGGAACCGATGGCTGGACCGAGGACCAACTCACCGAGATCGTCACCCGGGACTGCCTGATCGGCGTCACACTGCCGAAACCGGGCAAGACGACCAACATCAAGCTGCCCGTGCATCACGCGGTCAATCCGGCAAATCACTAGGAGTTCGCCATGACTGAGGCAGTCAAGCCGGAAGCGGCAAAAACGGAATGGGCGCCGGTGTCCTTGCTGGAAGACATCAAGGAAAACGGCCGGGTCTGGGAAGACCTCGCGAATCAGTATGGCGTAACCAACCCCGACCCGCCCTGGAAAACCAGCCTGGACGGGATGTGTGAAGCGCTGGGCACGACATCCTGTTCTCCTGCGATGGCGGTCGAGAAGCGCTGGCTGGAAGGCAGCATCGACCGCGCGGAAGTCGGTGGAGCTGTTCCGCTGCCTTTGCTCGAACGGCGTTGGGAAGAAGATGAATTGTCCGAGTCGCTCTACCAGGACGTTCCTTTCCCCGAGCGGCAGCTTCTGGCCCTGACCCATTCCCTGATCAAGCGCGGCCTCGTGAGTGAAGAGGATCTGGCGCAGCGAATGAAGCAGATCCATGAGCGGCTCACCGCGGCCTAGTCGCGAAGCATCCGCTGATTGACATCGAGCGATGCGACCAACAAACCGGCACGAAACAAACGGATCGGTCATCGTCGCACTAACGAAGTAAAGTATTCATCGGCAAGCGACTGCCCGGCGCGCCTGCGGTCATGTTCGACCGCTCAGGCACAGCCTGTGTCGGGGGTCCTTGCCGAAACTTGTTTACGGAGAAATGATCGGTGTCGATTCGCGGTGTAAACATCAATATCCAGGGCCTCGGCTACCGCTACACCTCGCGCGGCAAGCCGACCTTCAGCAACCTCATGCTGGAGTCGAAACGCGGTGAGGCGCTAGCCATTATCGGCCGCTCCGGCTGTGGCAAGTCAACCCTTCTGCACATCATCGCCGGGTTGAATCGCCCCACCGAAGGCACGATGCACTTCGATGACAAGAAGATCGAAGGACCGTCCTCGCGCTGGGTCATGATGTTCCAGGCGCCGCATCTTTTCCCCTGGATGAAGGTATCGCAGAATGTCGGCGTCGGCCTCGGCTTCGCCGGCTGGCGGGAAAAGGAAAAGCGCGAGCGGGTGGATGAGGCGCTGCGCCTGGTCGAGCTGCAGGATTACGCCGACACCAATGTGCAAGATCTGTCGGGCGGCCAGCAGCAGCGCGTCGCGCTTGCCCGTTCGCTGGTGATGGAGCCCGAACTGCTGTTGCTGGACGAGCCTTTTTCCGCGCTCGACGCCTTTACCCGCGCGTCTTTGCAGCGCGATGTCCGTTCCATCGCCAAACGCCTCGGCTTCAACCTGATCATCGTCACTCATGACATCGACGAGGCGGTGCTGATGGCCGACCGCGCGCTGATCATGGCCGGAGCACCGGGAAAGATCGTCACCGAAATCGAGATCGCTCTGCCTGATCCACGGCAGCGCCAGGATCCAGCGGTGCAGGCCATGCGCTCCAGACTAATGGATGCCTTCCACACCGCAGCCGGGAAGATTGCCGCCGAAACCCATGGGGATGACGATGCCGGTGACATTTTAGTCTGCCCAGTACCTGCCGGCGAGCGCCCTGGTGAATGTCCCACACCCTGTGCTGAGGTCTGCACGGTGGGGCCCGCCGGGGCGCTGCCGGCAGATTGTCCCGCCCGCTAGGAACCGGAATTCGGTACGTGAAGCATTGGATGATTGATGACGAAACCAGCTACAGGCTAGTGCACCTGACAGCATGCTTGCGGCGGCGCATTGGCAATCTGTTTTACGAAGAACCTGGCCAAGCATAGGCTAGGACACCACCACCCCACAGGAGGAGACCGAGCATGTGCATACTTTGCGACCTTAAGATCGTCGGCAATCACCACCCGTCCGAGACGCCACACCTCGATTACAAGAAGCACGGCGACGGCATCGAGGATCACGGACTGGCGATCGAATACGACCCCTTGTTCAGCAGCGTGCTGGGTACCGGTGTCAATCGCCGCGAGTTGCTCAAGTGGGGTGGCCTCGGCGCCCTGAGCAGCCTGATTCCGACCTCGGCCACCTTCGCCCAGGAAAAGAAATGGGATCCGACGATCCGTATCGGCTACCTGCCGATCACCGACGCTTCGGCCTTGTTGGTCGCTCACGAGATGGGTTTCTTCAAGAAGGAGGGGCTGGACTCCGCGCCGCCGACGCTGATCCGCGGCTGGTCACCGCTGGTCGAGGCGTTTTCATCGCACAAGCTCAACCTCGCACACCTGCTGATTCCGGTGCCGATCTGGATGCGCTACAACAACAAGTTCCCGATCAAGATCACGGCCTGGAACCATACCAACGGCTCGGGCATCGTCGTCGGCAAGGATTCCGGCATCAATTCGCCCAAGGACTTCGGCGGCAAGCAATTCGCGGTGCCCTTCTGGTACTCGATCCACAACATCATTTCACAGAAGCTCATGAAGGACGCAGGGATCACGCCGGTGATCCGTCCGCAGGATGCGAAGCTCGCACCCAACGAGTGCAACTTCATCGTGCTCAACCCACCCGACATGCCGCCCGCGCTCGCCGCCAAGTCTATCGACGGCTACTGTGTGGCGGAGCCCTTCAACGCCCTCGGCGAAGTCCGTGCCGGCGCCAAGATGCTGCGCATGACGGGCGACGTCTGGAAAGGCCACCCCTGCTGCGTGGTGGTGATGCACGAAGCCGACACCATGGACCCGGCGCGCGCCGCCTGGGCGCAGGGAGTGCACAACGCCATCGTCGCCGCGCAGATCCATCTGGTTGAAAACCGCGAGGCGATGGCCGAGATGCTGTCAAAGGACGGCAAGGGCTACCTGCCCTTCCCGAAGGAAGTGGTCAAGCGCGCCATGATGCTCTACGACATCCCCTATCCCGGCAACGCCGCGGCGATCAAGCACAAGGACTGGGGCATGGACCGCATCAACTTCCAGGGCTGGCCGTATCGCTCCGCCACCGAGCTTGTGGTCAATGACATGAAGAAGACCGTCATCACCGGCGACTCGGCCTTCCTCGAAAAGCTGGATGCGAAGTTCGTCGCCAACGACCTGGTCAACTACAGCTTCATCAAGAAGGCGCTCGACGCCAATCCGAAATGGAAGAACGACCATAGCGTGCCGAAGACCGGCGATCCATTCGTGCGGACGGAAGTCGTCGACATATGAGCAATGACGCCACACCCGGCGGCGCCACTGCGGCCGCCGGCTTGACCGGCACCCGAACCTCCCGCGCCGCCGAGGCGGCGGGGCGGGGGGTTTTGAACTTTTCGCTGGGCCTGCTTATCCTCGCCGCATTCTGGTGGCTGGGCGGCTACATGATTGCCATGAATCCGCAGACGAAAAGTTTTGCGGGCTTCGGTCTGGTGCAGACACTTCAATCATTTCCGGAACTCTGGCAACTGGGCAAGCTGCAAAAGGCAATTGTCGCCAGCGGCTACCGGCTGGGCGGTGGCAT
>CAMBRI010000159.1 GCA_945870205.1 Sulfuritalea hydrogenivorans sk43H
GGTGCTGGCCATGGCCATCGGCGTCGCCGCCGTGGTGGTGCTCACGGCGCTGGGCGACGGCGCGCGACGCTATGTGGTCGAGCAGTTCTCCGCGCTGGGAAGCAACCTCGTCATCGTCCTGCCGGGGCGCTCCGCCACCGGCGGCTTCAGTCCGGCCAACGCGGTGACCACCACGCCGCGCGATCTGACGGTGGACGATGCGGCGGCCCTGAGCCGCCTGCCTTCGGTGCAGCGCGTGGCGCCGCTGGCGGCCGGCACCTCGGAGATCAATGCCAACGGCCGTCTGCGCGAGGCGCTGGTGGCGGGAACCGCCTCGACCTATCTCCAAATTCGCAGCTTCAAGATGGCACAAGGGACTTTTCTGCCCGAAGCCGACTGGAACCGCGGCGCGCCGGTGGCGGTGATCGGCGCCAAGATCAAGGAGGAAATCTTCGGCGCCAAGCCGGCGGTGGGCGAGTTGATCCGGCTTGGCGACAGGCGCCTGCGCATTGTCGGCGTGCTCAAATCCACCGGGCAGGGCCTGGGCATGAACACGGACGAAGTGGTGTTCGTGCCGGTGGGCATTGCCCAGGGCATGTTCAATACCAATACGCTGTTTCGTGTCCTGATCGAAGCCAGGAGCCGTGACCAGATCGAGGACGTCAAGCGCGAGGTGGCCGCCGTGCTCAAGGCCCGCCACGGCGGCGAGGAAGACATCACGGTGATCACCCAGGATGCCGTGCTTGCCACCTTCGACAAACTGCTGCGCGCGCTGACTGCCGCAGTGGCGGGCATCGCCGCGATCAGCCTGGCGGTGGCCGGCATCCTGGTGATGAACGTGATGCTGGTGGCCGTCACCCAGCGCACCGGTGAAATCGGCCTGCTCAAGGCGCTGGGTGCGCGTGGTGACACGATCCGCAACGCTTTCATGGCCGAAGCCGCCATGCTGTCGCTGGTCGGCGCCTTGACCGGCTACGGCCTCGGCCTCTTCGGCGCCTTCGTCCTGCGCCAGATGTACCCGGTGTTCCCCGCCTATCCGCCGGATTGGGCGGTGGTGGCAGCGCTGGTCACCGCGCTGTCCACGGGCCTCCTGTTCGGCATCATGCCGGCGCGGCGAGCGGCAAGGCTGGATCCGGTGCAAGCCCTGATGAAACATTGAACGCTCATGAATAAATCTACTGCGCGTGCCGGATCGGGGCTTGGGCGGCTCATCTGCCAAGCCCGGCTATCCTCACATAATTCAACATATGTTCCGGTAGCTGCGCTCCGGCCGCACCCCGCTGCGGCCCGCTCGCTACGATTTCTTCACGAGCGTTGAAATGCTGCTCATCGATTCCCTCACCCTTGCCATTCGCGCCATCAGCGCGCAGCGCCTGCGCAGCTTCCTGACCCTGCTCGGCATCGCCGTCGGCATCGCCGCGGTGATCCTGCTGACCTCCATCGGCGAGGGCATCCACCGCTACGTGTTGGCCGAATTCACCCAGTTCGGCACCAATGTGGTCGGCGTCCATCCGGGACGCACCAAAACCGGCGGCGGCGCGATGTCGGGCCTGCCCAGCAGCGCCAAGCCGCTGTCGCTGGACGATACCGAGGCCCTGAAGCGCCTGCCTAATGTGCTGGCGGTGACGCCCAGCGTCTGGGGTAATGCGGAAGTGAGCGGTAATGGCCGCGTGCGCCGCGTCTCGATTTATGGCGTCGGCCCGGGCATGCTGACCGTGTTCAAGGGAAAAGTGCGCAGCGGCCAGTTCCTGCCCGAGGAAGAGGCCGGCAGTGCGCGCGCTCAGGTGGTGCTGGGACCCAAACTGAAGAACGAACTCTTCGGCAGCGAAAACGCCCTCGGCGCGCGAATCCGGATTGGCGGCCTGCAGTTCCGCGTGATCGGCATCATGGAACCCAAGGGCCAGTTCCTCGGCATCGATCTCGACGACACGGCCTTCGTGCCGGCGGCGCGCGCCCTTGAACTGTTCAATCGCGAAGGCCTCAACGAAATCAACATCGCCGCAGCCGAAGGCGTGCCCGCCGCGAGCGTGGTGGCCAACGTCAAGGAAGTCATGAAGGCCCGCCATGGCCGTGAGGACTTCACCATCATCAGCCAGGAGGAAATGCTGGCCACGCTGGGCGGCATCCTCGGCGTGCTGACCATGGCGGTAGGCGCCCTGGGCGGAATCTCGCTGCTGGTGGGCGGCGTCGGCATCGTCACCATCATGACCATCGCGGTGACCGAGCGTACCAATGAAATCGGCCTGCTGGTGGCGCTCGGTGCGCGGCGCCAGACCATCCTCGGCCTCTTCCTCGGCGAAGCCGTGGCGCTGGCCGCGATCGGTGGCCTGGTGGGCCTGCTGCTCGGGGTCGGTCTGGCACAGTTGATCGGCCTCTTCGTCCCGGCTCTGCCCGTGCATACGCCCTTGTCATTCGTGGTGCTGGCTGAAGCCCTGGCGGCAACCATCGGCCTGGCCGCCGGCGTGCTGCCGGCGCGGCGCGCGGCACGACTGGATCCGGTGGAGGCATTGAGGACGGAGTAGGGCAGGACGAATCCGTAGCCGACGAAGACCAGTGAAAAAAGCGGGAACGCCAGTCAAAGCTTGTGGCGAAACGCCGTCATGACGGCTGCACCTCATCAGGCATCGGGTGTGCGGATGTCCTGGTCTGCCTGTGCGACTGCCGCCGGTTCGCCCGTCAAACTGCCGCGCACGAAGTTGACATGTCCGCGCAAGCCGTAGAAAAGGTCACCGAAGGAAGCCGGCACCACGATCCGATTGACGCTGGCCTCGATCTCGGCGAGCCTTTGCAGAAGCTCGGAGCGGCGGTTCGGGTTGCTCGACATATGGGCTTCCCGTTCAAGGTCGAGCAGGGCCTTGTACCAGCGATGAATCCGCGTTTCGATGCGCCAGCGATAAATCACCGGTGCGATCTTGATGCCAGGAATCAGCAGCAGCGCGATCGGCACCAGGACGGCCAGACCCCGCGCAATCAGGCTGGCGACCCAGAACGGGAAAGTGCGATAGAGGAAGGTCTTGCCCGAGGCATAGTAGCGGGTGGCGTCCGGGCTGAGCCGAAACTCATGCTCCAGCGGCGCTGGAAACTCGCCGCGCTTCCGGAACAATCCCGGCCCGCTGTGAACTTCGCGCGCCGCCTCCAGCAGCAGGTCGGAAAGCGCCGGATGCAGACTGTCGCGGGCGACGAGTTCCACGGTCGGGCCGATCAGACGCACATCCTCCTGGGGAATGTTCCTGCCGAAGTCCAGCGAACCTCTGGGTAGCACCAGCTTGCTGAGATAGCTGATGCGACGTGTGTAGGCATCGGCCTGGCTGACGTCGAAAAGGCGCACGTCCGGAGTCCGCAGCAGCTTGCGCAGCACGTCGGACGAGGTCGAATCGCCCATGACGAAGATTGCGTCGATGGTCTTTTCCTGCAGTGCGGTCACGAGGTCTTTGGAATCGACTTCGATGAAGCTCGATTCGCCTTTGGCTTCAACGCCGTTGGCCTTGAGCAGCGCCAGCGCCAGGTGTCTCGTGCCGCTGCCTTCGGCACCAATGTCGAGCCGGGCACCCTTGAATTCCGACAGCAACTGCCGGGCTTCGCCCTGATAGAAAATCATCAGGGGCTGGTAGTTGATGCTGCCCAGGGACATCAGATGATCGACATTGGTCCCCGTGACTTCGCCGCCGAGGACAAAGCCGACATCGACGGCTCCCTTGGGATCGGACAGCCGCTTGAGGTTTTCGGTCGAACCTTCCGAGGGCAGGATCTTGAGGGTGACGCCTTCCCTGGCCAGGATCTTCTTGTACTTCTCGGCATTGCGGCTGAAGCTGCTGCCTTCCGGTCCGCTGCTGATGGTGAGGGAACTGGGCGCGGCCGAATTGAAAAAGATGAACACCCCCAGGCTGATCGTCAACCCGATCGCCACGACGGCGCCCATGGATAAGACCAGTCCGCGTCCGAACAGGGTGTCGAGCCGCGTTATCAGCCGGCTGAGAATATTGTCTGGCGCTGGCACATCGTTTCTCCGGTTGGTGAAAGCAAGGGAAGGGATAGGGCAGGATAGTCGATCTCGCGATGGGCGGTGATACCTATGGACGGCGATCCAGGGCAACCGCATGAAGGATGCTCCCTCCCCTTCAAGGAGAGGGTTGGGGTGGGGATGGGGGCAAAACAAGCATGGGGAAGGACAGCAAACCACGTCATCGAACCCCATCCCCCTCCCGGCCTCCCCCTTGAAGGGGGAGGAGAACACCACGGTGTCATTCATGTGATTGCCCTGGACAGTGATCGCGCCGAATTGCAGACGCAATCACGCGTACATGTGCCGCATCAGTTCGCCATGGTCGGGCAGGGCCCGGGCAAGTTGCAGGTTGGCGGTCTTGATACGCTGCATGGCCTGCCAGGCGGGTTCGCGCTTCATCTGCCGGCTCATGCCGTGCGGCGTTTGCGGCAGGCGGCCAAAGCCGGTAGCGATCGCATAAAAGGCGGTATCGCCGAACAGGGCATGCTTCTGCCAGTCGACGAGGCCGGTGCGATCCTAAAGTTCGAGCGTTTCCGCCAGCGAATCAGGCGGCGGCAGTCGCCGGGCGTTGCGCCAGAATTCGCTGTCATCGCGCCGGTTGAGCAGGTAGTGGAGGACGATGAAGTCGCGCGCCTCGTCGTATTCCCGTGCCACCCGTTTGTTGTAACGGGCGATCAGCAGCGGGTCGAAGCCGCTGTCGGGAAAATAGTCGAGCAGCAGCTCGGCGCTCTTTTGCGCAAGGTAGATGCCGGTCGATTCGAGCGGTTCGAGAAAGCCGGCGGCAAGGCCGATTGACAGGCAGTTCCTGACCCAGAAGTTCGCCCGGCGGCCGACCTTCATTGCCAGGTGAGTGGGCGTTGCGCGTGTGTAGGGGTGGAAATTGCCGTCATGGGGCGGGCGTAGTATCACCGCGCTGTCGCACAGCAGGTGGTCGGCCTAGCCGATGAATCGATCCTGCATGCAGCCTTCGATCAGCTTCGCGGCAAAGCCGGTGCAATCGTTGAACAGGTCGGCGTGCAGCGGGCCGTGGGCAGCCGTAGCGACGTGGCTGATGAAGCCGCGCTCATCGCGCGCAGGAAGCCGACCAGCGGCGGCATCGTGGCTTCGCCGACGCCGATGGTACCGATTGCCGCCGACTCGACCAGGGTGATGCGGCAGAACTGTGGATCGAGGTAGCGATTGAGGAATGTGGCGGTGACCCAACCGGCGGTGCCGCCGCCGACGGTCAGGATGTTCTGGATGGGGGGTGGCATCGAATTTGGTAAGCAAATGTGTGACCATGCAGGATAGCAAATAGGCGGGTTTAGAATATTTTGTCCGGGCGTCGTGTCGCGTGCCGCTGCCCCCTTGTTGTCATCGGACTTTGCCGACCATGAACCTGTCCGCACCCGCATCCTTGCGACCGATCAGCGTTTGCCTGCTGACGCTGGCGGTGTTTGCCATCGGCGGCTGTGGCACCAATCCGGTGACCAGGAAGAACGAGCTGAGCTTCGTTTCGGAGCAGCAGGAAATCAGCATCGGCAACCAGCAATACCTGCAAAGCCAGCAGTCGGCGGGCGGCAAGTTCATTCTCGATCCGGCGCTCACGGCTTACGTCAATGAAGTCGGGCAGAAACTCGTCCGGGTCAGCGATCGACCGAAACTTCCGTTCGAGTTCGTCGTCATCAACGATTCGGTGCCCAATGCCTGGGCCTTGCCCGGCGGCAAACTGGCGATCAATCGTGGCTTGCTCACCGAACTGAAGAGCGAGGCGGAACTGGCGGCAGTGCTGTCGCATGAAATCGTCCATGCCGCCGCCCGCCACGGCGCGAAGTCGGTCGAACAGGGCACGCTGCTGTCCGCCGGTGCGGCGATCATCAGTGTGCTCGCGGCCGACAAGCGGAACTCCGAATTGATCGATTTTGCCGCCCAGGGCAGTGCAGCACTGCTCAGCCTGCGCTTCAGCCGCGAGCATGAACTGGAGGCCGACCAGTACGGCATCGACTACATGGTGCGCGCCGGCTACGACCCGAGGGCCGCGGTGGAACTGCAGGAGACCTTCGTGCGACTGTCGGGCAACAAGGCCTCGAACTGGCTGGCCGGCATGTTTGCGACGCACCCGCCTTCGCAGGAGCGCGTCGATGCCAACCGCAGGAGGGCCGCGGGCCTGCCTGCCACGCTGTTTCGCGGCGAGGAAGTCTATCGGCAGAAACTGGCCTTCCTGACGCAAAGCAGGCCGGCCTATGCGGCCCACGACGAAGGCCGCAAGCTGCTGGAAAAAGAGCCGGCACAGGCGCTTGGGAAAGCCGACCAGGCGCTCAAGCTGGAGCCGCGCGAGGCGATGTTCCATGCCCTGCGCGGCGATGCGCTGAAGAAGCTCGGCCGCACGGCCGAAGCCGAGCAGGAATACAGCGAAGCGATCAAGTACAACGGCGAGTACTACGCCCATCACCTGAATCGTGGCCTCGTGCGCCAGCGCCTGGGGAACCGGCCCGGCGCGCAAAACGATCTTGAGCGCAGCAATGCACTATTGCCCACGGCGGCCGCGCATTATGTGCTGGGCAATCTGGCCCAGGACGCCAGCAATCCGGCCAGGGCGATCGAGCATTACAAGCTGGCGGCCGGCTCGGACTCCGACGTCGGCAAGCGCGCCGGCGCGGCGCTGGTGCGCCTCGACCTGCCGCGCAACCCCGGCAATTACGTGCAAGTCGAACCCGTGGCGGACAACAACGGCAATCTCGGCCTGCGCGTGACCAACCGCACGTCATTGCCGTTGCGCAACCTGCGCGTGATCGGCACCGTGGCAAAGACCGGGTTTGCACGCGAATATGCGCTGGCGGCCGGCCTCAAGCCGGGCCAGTCGGCATTGGTGCCCATGGGGGTGCGCCTGGCCGAATTCAACGTCGGCCTGAATCAGGTGCGGGGCCAGGTGCGCGGCGCCGAGCCAGCCGAGTAGGGCTTCTTCCTACACCAGTCCGTTCATCAACTGCACCATCACCATGTCGCCAGCACCGACTGCACCGCGTTCATGTTCCAGCACGATGAAGCAGTCGGCATCGGCCATCGAGCGCAGCACGCCGGAGCCTTGGGCGCCGGTGGGGCGCACGCACCATTCGCCGTCTTCCTGAAACAGGATACCGCGCTGGAATTCGGTGCGGCCGCGGCCCTTTTTCATGGGCTCTACGCAACGAGCCGAAAATGCGGGAACGGGCTTGACCGGGTCCATGCCGGCCAGTTTGAGGATGGCCGGCTGCACGAACTGGTAGAAGGTCACCATCACCGCGACGGGATTGCCCGGCAGGCCGAACAGCCAGGCGCCGGAACGCTCCGCGCCATCAGGTTGAATGCGGCCGAAGGCCATGGGACGGCCAGGTTTCATGGCGATCTTCCAGAAAGCCACTTCGCCCAGTTGCGCCATCAGTTGCTTGATGAAATCGGCCTCGCCGACCGAGACACCGCCGCTGGTGATGATCGCGTCACTGCAACTCGCGGCTTCGCGGAAGGCGGCTTCGAGCACGGCCGGATCGTCCCTGACCACGCCCATGTCGATCACCTCGCAGCCCATGCGAGTCAGCATGCCCCACAGGGTGTAGCGGTTGCTGTCATAGACGGCGCCTTCCGCCAATGGCATGCCGATCGAGCACAGTTCGTCGCCGGTCGAAAAGATCGCGACGCGCACGCGACGGCACACCGACACCTCACCGATTCCCAGGGACGCGATGATGCCGATCTCCGCCGGGCGCAGCTTCTTGCCGGCCGGGATGGCGGGGCGGCCGGCCTGCAGGTCCTCGCCGGCACGGCGCAGGTTTTGCCCGCGGCGCTGTCCGGCGGGGATGATGACGGCATCACCCTCGACACGCGTCACCTCCTGCACTGCCACACAGTCCACGCCCTCCGGCAGCACGGCGCCGGTCATGATCCGCACCGCATCGCCGGCGCCGACTGTTCCCTCGAAGGCGCGCCCGGCGAACGCGGTGCCGATGATCTTCAGGCGGGTATCGTCCGTGGTGGCAAGGTCGTCGAAACGGACGGCCCAGCCGTCCATGGCCGAGTTGTCGTGGCTGGGAACATCGATCGGCGAGATCACGTCCTCACTCAGCACGCGGTCCAGCGCCTGGCGCACGAAGACGCGTTCGTGGCCGACCACCGGGTGCAACAGGCCGAGTATCAGTTCGCGCGCACGCTCGACAGGCAGGGAATTTGGATCGTAGTCGTCGGCGCAGGACAGGGTTTGGAGGATGGATGTCATGGTGTGTGGGGCGAACCGCGAACTGGAAAAGGGCGAGATCAGCCGCCGATGTAGGACATTTCGACCTTGCCGCGGCCGGGCAGGGTGGTGGCGGCGGTGCGGATCTCGGAATAGCGGTCGTCGCGTTCGCGCCATACCGAGGCGATGAGGCGGCGCAGGCGCTCGTTGCCGCCGCCCTGGCGCAGTGCATTGCGCAGGTCGTGGCCGCTTTGGGCGAAGAGGCAGGTGTAGAGCTGGCCCTCGGTGGAAAGGCGGATGCGGGTGCAACTGGAGCAGAAGGCCTGCGTCACCGAGGAAATGACGCCGATTTCGCCGGCTCCATCCACATAGCGCCAGCGCTCGGCGACTTCGCCGTGGTAGTTGGCGTCGACCACTTCAAGGGGGAACTCCTGATTGATGCGGGCGACCACATCGGCCGAGGGCACGACTTCGTCCATGCGCCATCCATTGGAGGCACCGACATCCATGAACTCGATGAAACGCAGGATGTGGCCGCTGTTGCGGAAGTGGCGCGCCAAGGGAACGATCTGATCGTCGTTGGCGCCACGCTTGACCACGCAATTCACCTTGATCGGCGCCAGGCCCACGGCAGATGCCGCGGCTATGCCGTCGAGCACGTCGCCGACGGCGTAATCGACATCGTTCATGCGCTTGAACACGGCGTCGTCGATGCCGTCGAGACTGACCGTGACCCGGTGCAGGCCGGCATCCTTGAGCGCCTGTGCCTTCTTCTTCAGCAGCGAGCCGTTGGTGGTCAGGGTCAGCTCCACCGGGAGTTTCGCCAACTGCTCGATCAGGTTCTCGATGTGCTTGCGCAAGAGCGGCTCGCCGCCCGTGATGCGGATTTTTTCCACGCCCTGTTCGACGAAAATGCCCGCGATGCGGACGATCTCTTCGAAGGAGAGCAGCTTGCTGCGCGGCAGGAAGGCGTAGTCGTCGTCGAACACCTCTTTGGGCATGCAATACACGCAGCGAAAATTACAGCGGTCGGTGACCGAGATGCGCAGGTCGCGCACGCGCCGCTGACGCTTGTCGAGTAGCTCGCCCTCGATCGGCACGAGCAGATGCTCGGCGCGCGGCGGCGGCGCCTTGAGCGCATTGACAATAGGGATGATGCGGGCGTCGGCTTTCATTGAGCTTCTGACTATAAGCCGGCCGCTCGCTTGAGACAACACCTGCGGCCAAGGCAATTGCATGAATGCCAACGTCGTGAACGATTGAAATAGTCGTTCACGATCAATGGATTGCGAAGGGGCTGTTCACAGGGGTTTGATTTGTGTAGCTTTCTGTCTTTTTGGGGTGCCCCATGGAGACGGAAGGCAGGCTGCGG
>CAMBRI010000160.1 GCA_945870205.1 Sulfuritalea hydrogenivorans sk43H
GGCTGACTTTGGCGTCAGGGCGGAGATGCTTTGTGCTTGCCCAGTCGGCGCACGCGTTCAATTGCGTCGTCGACATAGGTGTAGGCCACCGGAATTACCAGCAGGCTGAGGAAGGTCGATGTGATCAGGCCGCCGATGACGACGATGGCCATCGGTGCACGAAAGCTTGGATCGGTACCGAGGCCGATGGCGATCGGCAGCATCCCGGCGCCCATCGCAACCGTCGTCATAATGATCGGCCGCGCCCGTTTGCTGCAGGCATCGAGCAATGCATCCCAGCGATTCAGGCCGTGCTCGCGACGCGCCAGCACCACGTAGTCGATCAGCAGGATCGAGTTCTTGGTGGCGATGCCCATCAACATGATCAGACCGATCATCGATGGCATGGACAATGCCGTTCCGGTCAGGAATAGCGCGAGGAAGGCGCCTGGAATCGACAGCACCAGCGCGGCGAGGATAGTCAGCGGCTGAATGAAATCCTTGAACAGCAACACCAGCACGATGTAGATGCAAAGCACGCCGGTGAGCATGGCAAGACCGAAACTGGCGAAGAGCTCATTCATCGCTTCGGCGTCGCCGATGGTCGTCTGCAGCACCCCCGGCGGCAGCACGCTGAGGCTGGGCAGTGCCTTGGCCTGGCTCTCGACCAGGCCGAGCGATTGCCCGTTCAGCTCGATTTCGAAATTCACGTTGCGTAGCCGGTCGTAGCGGTCGATTTCGGCCGGGCCGCTATCGACGGTGAAGCGCGCAACATTGCCCAGCATCACGGGGCCGGCGCGACCGGGGACCGTCAGCCGCTCAAGCATGGCCTGATCCTGCCGGGCGTCGGCGGTGAGCCTGACCACGATGGGTATCTGGCGCTGCGAAAGGTTCAGCTTGGCAAGGGCCTGGCTGTAATCGCCGGCGGTGGCGATGCGCAGGGTATCGGCCATGGCGGTGGCGGTCACTCCGAGGTCGGCGGCGGCGACGAAGTCGGGACGCAGCACCAGTTCCGGGCGCACCAGGCTGGCCGATGTGGTGACGTTGCCGATGCCGGGTATCGTCCGCAACTCGCGCTCTACCTGGCGGGCATGTTCGGCGAGCACCTGGCCGTCCTCGCCGGCCAGGACCAGGATGTATTTTTCCGCCGAACCACCGAAGCCGACGCTGACTCGCGCCCCCGGCAGGTCGGCCAGTGCCGCGCGCAGATCGCGCTCGACATCCTGCTTGCGTACGCCGCTGCGCTCGCCGCGAGGCGTCAGGTTGATGGTCAGGGTTGCCTTGCGTGCCTCGGCCGCGCCGCGCGGGGCAAAGGGATCGCTGCCGGAGGAACCCCCGCCGACCGCGGTGTAGATCAGTTTGACGTGAGGGTTCTTCTCGACGATCTTGCGCGCCTCATTGGCCAGGGCCAGGGTCTGCTTGAAGGTGCTGCCCGGCGGCAAGGTGAGATAGACCTGTGTTTGCGAGAGGTCGTCGGGCGGGATGAATCCTGTCGCCAGAAAGGGCACCAGGGCGAAGGAGCCGACGAAAAAGCCTGCCGCCGCGAGCATGGTGAGGAAGCGGTGGCGCACGCAACTGGCCGTCCATGCCATGACCAACTCCAGCCAGCGTGGCCGGTGGGCCGGCTTGCGCGGCGGCCGCAGCAAATAGGCCGCCATCATGGGCGTGAGCATGCGCGCCACGACCAGGGAAAAGAACACCGCGATGGCCGCCGTCCAGCCGAACTGGACGAAGAACTTGCCCGGCACGCCGCTCATGAAGGCAGTCGGCAGGAACACGGCGATCAGGGTAAAGGTGGTGGCGATCACCGCCAGTCCTATTTCGTCGGCCGCTTCCATGGCCGCCTCGTAGGGTGGTTTGCCCATCGCCAGGTGGCGCATGATGTTTTCAATTTCGACGATGGCGTCATCGACCAGGATGCCCACTACCAGCGACAGGGACAGCAGGGTCACCACGTTGAGTGAAAAGCCCATGAAGTACATCGCGGCGAAGGCAGGGATGATCGACAGCGGCAGCGCCGCCGCAGACACCAGCGTCGCGCGCCAGTCGCGCAGGAAGAGCCAGACGACGATCACCGCCAGCACCGCGCCTTCGATCAGTAGGGCCATGGATCCGGTGAAGTTTTCCTCGACCGGATCGACAAAATTGAAGGCTTCGGTAAGCTGCACGTCGGGGTGGTCGGCCTTCAGCAGTTCGAGTTGCGCACGCACGCCGTTGGCCACATCGACTTCGCCGGCGCCGCGGCTGCGCACGATTTCGAAGCCCACCACATGCTTGCCGCCGAGCAGCGCGGCGGAACGGATCTCCGCCACCGTATCGGTCACCGTCGCGACCTGGTCCAGCCGCACGCGGCGGCTGCCGGAAGCCAGCGGGATTTCCATCGCGCCGAGTTCCGCGGCGGATTTCACCGATGCCAGCGTACGCACTGACTGCTCGCTGCCGCCGATGTCGGCGCGCCCGCCCGATGCCTCGCCCTGCACCTGGCGCAGTTGGCGTGAAACATCGGCGGCAGTGATGCCCAGCGACAGCATGCGCATTGGATCGAGCTCGACGCGAAGCTCGCGGTCGACACCGCCGACCCGCGTCACCGCGCCGACCCCGCGTACCGCCAGCATGCGCCGGGTCACGGTATTGTCCACGAACCAGGACAAGGCCTCGTCGTCCATGCGACTGGATGCCACGGTGAAGGTAAGGATCGGCGAGCCGGCGAGATTCATGCGCGAAATCACCGGGTCGCGCATGTCGCCCGGCAAGTCGGAACGGATGCGCGAAACGGCGTCGCGAACTTCGTCGAGCGCTTCCTGGGTGGGCTTTTCGAGGCGGAACTCGACGGTCACCGTGGCGCTGCCGTCCTGCACCTTGGTGTAAATGTGCTTGACGCCTTGCAGCGTGGCGACCGAGTTTTCGAGCTTGCGCGCGACTTCGGTCTCCATCTGGGCGGGAGCGGCACCGGGCAGGGAGGCCACCACCGTGACCGTGGGCAAATCGATGTCAGGGAACTGCTGGATCTTCATCCAGCGGAAGGACATGACGCCCATCAAGGTGAGCATCACGAACAGCATCACGGCCGGAATCGGATTCCGGATCGACCAGGCGGAGACGTTCATTGCGCTGCCGGGGCGACCACGCGAACCAGGTCGCCATCGGCGAGGAAGCCGACACCGCTGGCCACGACACGCGCCGCCGGATCGAGTCCGTCGGTGATCGCAATGCGTTCGCCTTTGCGGCGCCCCGCGCCGACCTTGATCTGGGTGACGTGCTTGTCCGCCTCGACACGATAGACGTAACTGAAGCCGTCGCGCAGCAGCACGGCCGATTGCGGCAACGTCAGTACCGCGCCGTGACCGGCATCGAATTCGCCGCGCGCGTACATGCCGGCGCGTGCGCCACCGCGGGCGCCTTCCGGCAAGTCGACATAGACCAGGGCGTTGCGGGTCTGCGGGTCCACGGTGGGCGCCACTGCGCGCACCCGGCCTTCGATCCGCGTCGTGTCCTGCCCGGGCAACTGCAGGCTGGCGCGCATTCCCGGCTTGATCCTGACGACTTCGGCGGCCGTGACCTCGGCGCGCCACTCGATGCGGTTGCCGCGCACCAGACGGAACAGTTCCTGCCCCGGCTGCGCCAGCGAACCGACAGTCGCGGCACGCGCCGAGATCGTGCCATTGTCCGGCGCCAGGACGCGGGTCTGGGTCAGGCGCAACTCATCGGCAGCCACACGCGCCCGTGCCGAGGCAAGGCGCGCCAGTGCGGTCTGTTCCGCGGTGGCAATCTGGCTGGCTTGCTGGGCGCTGTAGAAGCCCTTGTCTCTTAGCTGCCGGGCGCGGACTGCATTCGCCGTCGCCTCGGCAGCCGTGGCCTCGGCCTCGGCGACCGCCGCACGGGACTGGGCGAGGTCGGCACTCAGGTTCTCGCCGGCAATGCGTGCCAACAGCTGGCCTTTGCGCACTTCGTCGCCGACGTTGACCAGTACTTCCGCCAGCCGCTGGCCGCCGATTTCCGGTCCGATCACGGCCTCCTGCCAGGCAGCGACGTTGCCGTTGGCACTGATGGTCAGCGGCCAGTCCTCCTGCAGCGGACTGGTCAGCGCAACGCTGAGCGCCGGACGTCCGGCGGGTTTTGCCGCGGCCGTCGCCTTGGCCTCGCTCGCGGCGGCGAGCCCGACGGGGCAGCAGATGCCGATCACCAGCCCAAGCAGGACGGGTAGCGCAAGGCATGGGCGCGGGGAGGGGATGGCAGCAGCCTGTTCGTTGTCTGAGGGGTTCAATCGATTGCTCCGGGGTCTTCAGGTTTCGCCCGGCATGTTAACGCAGGCAACACCGGATTCCCCACCGCCGATCCGAATGAAGGCCTTGTAACTCAGATGGTTAAGCGTCTTGACTATTCCTGGATCGACGTCAGGTAGGCGAGGATGTCCTGCAGATCCTCCGCCTTGAGCGCGTTGAGCACGCCGCCGACCTCGACATCATCGTGCGGACGTTCGCCCTTCAGGTATTTCTCCATCTGGCGCATCAGATAGCTGGTGTATTGGCCGACCAGCATCGGGAACATGCCGCGCCCCATGCCGTTTTTGGAATGGCAGGTGACGCACTGCTTCTGGTAGATCGCCTCGCCATTGGCCAGGTTGCCCGTCACGCGCGGAATGATCATGACCCGCTCGGTCAGGGTCAGGCGCGTCAGCGCGTCGTCGCTTTCCTTGAACACCGGCCACTTGGTGGGCAGTTCGATCGATCCAAGGTAGGCGGCGACATCCTTGATGTCCTCGTCGGGCAGTTCCCTTTCCTGAGTATAGGGATACATGGGGATGTTGATGCGCTTCCTGGCGCGAAAGGATTTCAATTGATCGACGATATAGGCGGCACGCTGACCACCGATGCGCGGGTATTCGCCACGCGAGCCGCCCTGGCCTAGTTCGCCATGGCAGCCGGCGCAGACGGAGTTGATTTCCTTGCCCTTCTCCAGGTTCTGAGCGAGCCCGGGATTTGCCAGGAACAGGATCGGCAGCATCAGAAAAAGACGCCAGTTCATAAGGTTCTGTCCAGAAAAGCGGTGATGCGACGCATTGTCGCAGGTGCAGGATGCGCGTTTCCTTGATCTGTATCGGATAATCGGGCGATGGCCGACAATTCTCTCCCTGTTGACGGGGCCAACCTGAAGCTCAACCAGCGCCGCGCGATCATTTTGCGCTGGTGGCTGATCGTGGCGGTGGCGCTCGCCGTGGTGTCGGCGCCGCCGCTGCTTGAAATTGTCATGCCGCAGTTGCTCATGCTGGCGGTGATCGGCTTGATGATGGGCTTCAATGTGTATGTCCAGTGGCGTGCGCGGAATCAGGAAGTTCTGGATGTGTGGGAATTGTTCGGCCAGTTGGGCGTCGATCTGTCGGCGCTGGCGATATTGCTGTATCTGTCCGGCGGCGCGGCCAATCCGTTGATATCCCTGCTGCTGGTACCGGTCGCGGTGGCTGCGCTGTCCTTGCCTGGTGCCCTGACTGCCGCGGTCGCCCTGCTGGCGATCGGCTTCTATTCGCTGCTGATGTGGCAATTCGTGCCCTTGTCAGTCGGCGACGCAGAGCGTGCAGCGCGCCTGCATCTGGCAGGCATGTGGCTGAGCTTCGTCGTTTCGGCGATCATGATTGCCTGGTTCATCGCACGCATGACGGCCACGATTCGCGAGCGCGACGGTCGCCTCGCCGCGGCCCGCGAGCAGGCGCTGCGCGATGAGCGCGTGGTGGCGCTGGGCGCCCTGGCCGCCGGTGCTGCGCACGAACTGGGAACGCCGCTGGCGACCATTGCCGTGGTGGTGGGGGAACTGGAGCGGGAAGTCTTCCTGAATGCCGAGGTGCGTGCCGACCTGGCCCTGGTGCGACAGCAGATCGCGCTGTGCAAGGGCATCATCAGCGGCCTGGCGGCACGCGCCGGAACCGTGCGCCCGGAACAGCTTCAACTGCAGCCGGCGGATCTGTGGCTGAGCGAGATACAGGCGCGCTGGCAGGCAATCCGGCCCAGGGCTGCCTGTCGCCTGGAAATCGATGGCGCGTCGCCTGCACCTTCGATCGTGACTGAAGCCACGCTGGAGCAGGCCCTGGTCAATCTGCTCAACAACGCCGCCGACGCAGGCGAAGCTGAAATTGAAATCCGGGTGGCCTGGGACGCAGCGACCGTGACGATTGCGATCCGGGACGGCGGCTCCGGCTTTTCCGAGGAAGTGTTGCGCCAGGCCGGACGGGGGCCGCTGCCGGCGAGCCGCGGTGGTGCCGGAATCGGCATGCTTTTGGCGTATTCTGCCATCGAGCGCCTGGGCGGACACATAGCGCTGGACAATCCACCGGGCGGCGGCGGCCGCGTCCGCATCGAATTGCCGGCTGCGCGTACAAGCGCGGCATAACCGTGTCGCGAGGAAAATCATGAGCGAGAACATACTGATCGTGGAGGATGACGACACCTTCAGCGCGACCCTGCTGCGTGCCTTGAAACGGCGCGGCTATATGGCGTCGGCTGCCAAGAGCGTGACGGCCGCGCTCGACATGGCGCAAGCGAGCATGCCGGACAAGGTGGTGCTGGACCTGAATCTCGACGGCGCCTCCGGCCTGGCCCTTATTCCGCGATTGCTGGAAATCAATCCCGATTGCCGCATTGTGGTTCTGACCGGCTACGCCAGCATCACCACGGCGGTCGACGCGATCAAGCTGGGGGCCGCGCAGTACCTCGCCAAGCCGGTAGACGTGGACAGCTTGCTGAAGGCTTTCGGCCATTCATTGGAGGCTGATCCGGTATCGCCTTCAGCCAGTGCAGCAGCGGAGGTTTCGCACGTGCCGATGTCGGTCGATCGCATGGAATGGGAACACATCCAGCGCGTCCTGCGCGAGAACAAGGGCAACATATCGTCTACGGCGCGGGCGCTCAACATGCATCGGCGCACCCTGCAGCGCAAGTTGTTGAAAAGGCCGGTCAGCCGCTAGCGACATAGTCGGCAGGGTCGGCGGGTTTGGTCTCAGTGCCCGGTATCGAAACGAAACGGCACGGCGATCTGCTGTCTATGGGTTTCGACCAGCACCGTAGCCACCCAGGTCATGCCGCCGGAAACGCAGACCGGCAGCGAGGCTTCGCCGGCATACTGGCCGGGCGCGGTGGCGGCAAGTTCGCTGCGGTTGAAGCCCATGTTCATACTGGCACCGGCGAAGTCGACCGCGACCTTGTTCGGTTTGATCCCGGTGACGGCGACTTCCACGCGCAAGGCCTGAAGAAATGGAATCGGGCGCGGGGTGATCGACAACTCCAGTCGCCCTCCTTCCGGCAACGTTGCCATGCAGGGTCGTTTCTGCAAGTCGCAACCGGGCTCGGCGGCGCCGGTGACATCCGCCCTGGGCAGCAGCAGCGGTGAAAACTGCTGGCCGATCAAGGCTATGCCAATCAGGGCGGCAATCATGGCGAGGTTGATCACCCAGGGTTTGCTGAATTTCGATGCCATTATTTTTGCTGCTGCGCTTATGTCGTCATCCGGAAATCTGATCAGTGGTGGCGCTTGAATGGATCGAGCAGTTGATCCATGTCAATTCCATGGCTGTGGCTTGGGCGTCTAATGTGCGACATATTGCCGCAGAGGAAAGTTGTCGCAGCGGCGAGCGGAAGTTGGAAAGCATCGAAGGCAGTGAAATCGAAGTATCAACCGGAATGGGAGCGACACTATGAAAAAGTTTAACAAGCAAGCCACCTCGCTGCTGCTGGCAGCAGGGATGGGGCTGGCAGCGACCGCCTGGTCGGCCGACACCCTGCAGGACGTGCTCAAAGCGCGAGGTTTGAGCCAGCAGGATCTGCTGGCCGCGGCCAAGACCTATGTACCGACCGGCAAGCGTGACGAGTTCGTCGCCTTCAGTTCGGGCGGTCAGTCGGGTCAGGTCATCGTCTACGGCGTTCCCTCGATGCGCATCCTCAAGTACATCGGTGTGTTCACGCCCGAACCCTGGCAGGGCTATGGCTTCGACGAAAGCTCGAAGAAGGTGCTGGCCGGCGGCCGCATCGACGGCAAGGACATCACCTGGGGCGATACCCACCACCCTGCGATTTCGGAAACCAACGGCGAATATGACGGCCAGTTTCTCTTCATCAACGACAAGGCCAATCCGCGCCTCGCCGTGATCGACCTGCGCGACTTCGAGACCAAGCAGATCGTCGTCAATCCGATCTTCAAGTCCGAGCATGGCGGTGCTTTCGTCACCACCAATACCGAGTACGTGATCGAGGCCGCCCAGTACCCAACGCCGCTCGAGAACAAGAAGTTCTACCCTCTCGAGGAAATGAACGAGAAGTATCGCGGCGGTGTCACCTACTGGAAGTTCGACCGCAAGGAAGGGCGCATCGTTCCGAAGGATTCTTTCTCCCTCGAACTGCCGCCCTACTGGCAGGATCTGTCTGACGCTGGCAAGGGCGCCTCCGAAGGCTGGTCGTTCACCAATTCCTTCTGTTCCGAGCGCTACGTCGGCGGTATCGAGAAGGGCCGTCCGCCGTATGAAGCCGGCTGCTCTGCCAAGGACACCGACTATCTGCACGTGATCAACTGGAAGAAGGCCGCCGAAGTCGTCAAGGCCGGCAAAGCCAAGAAGATCAACGGCCACGACGTCATCATGATGGAAACGGCGATCAAGGAAGGCCTGTTGTACCTGATCCCCGAGCCGAAGAGCCCGCACGGTGTTGACGTTTCGCCGGATGGCAAGCTCATCGTGGTTGCCGGCAAGCTCGACACGCACGTGTCCGTATATTCCTTCGAGAAGATCCAGGCGGCCATCAAGGCCGGCAAGTTCGAGTCCAAGGACGCCTACGGCATCCCGGTGATCGGCATGAAGGACGCGCTGCACACGCAGGTATCGCTGGGCCTCGGCCCCTTGCATACCCAGTACGACAGCAAGCCCTGCGTGGCCTACACCTCGCTGTATGTCGATTCGCAAGTTGCCAAGTGGAACTACTGCGAAGGCAAGGTGCTGGACAAGATCAGCGTGCACTACAACATCGGTCACCTGATGACCATGGAAGGCGATTCGACCAAGCCCGCCGGCAAGTATTTGGTGGCGCTGAACAAGCTTTCCATCGATCGTTTCGTGCCGGTGGGTCCGCTGCAGCCGCAGAGCCATCAGTTGATCGACATCAGCGGCGACAAGATGCAGTTGCTGTATGACATGCCGCTGCCGCTGGGCGAGCCGCACTATGTGGTGGCTATCGATGCGAAGAAGCTGAAGCCGGCAGTGCGCTACAAGGTCGGCACCGACAGCCGCACCGACAAGCCGCATCCGGGCGCAGTTCGCGCCGGTGAGGAGAAGACGGTCAAGAAGGGCAACAAGGTCGAAGTCTTCGCCACCCTGATCCGTTCGCACATCACGCCGGAAACCATCGAAGTCGATGTCGGCGACGAAGTGACGATCAACCTGACCAACCTCGAGCGCGCGCAGGACGAGACCCA
>CAMBRI010000161.1 GCA_945870205.1 Sulfuritalea hydrogenivorans sk43H
TGGTGGAGGTGAGCGGGATCGAACCGCTGGCCTCGACGTTGCGAACGTCGCGCTCTCCCAACTGAGCTACACCCCCTAGCGGCGCGGATTATAGCAACCGGAAGTAAAGCAAGGGAAGTTGGCGCAGCGGCCGTGCAGGATCTGCATCGACACGAATATCTGAGCCCTTCAAGCCAGGCTCACCTCATCCATGCTGCACTTGGTTACGCCCAAAGCGGTGCGCACTACCAGCGGAAAGGCGTTGCCGACGAAAGGGCCGAAACTGGCGATGTTGTAGCCGACCACGATGCCGGGGATGCTGCCGACCAGAACTTCACGTCCAACCACGAAACCCCGGCTTATCGCGCCATTCACGGCGGCGCAGATGATGCGGCCCGGTCGCTCGGAATCCTGCGTAAGATTTCCCGGGGGCAAACCCTTGCGTTCTTTGGCAGCCATATTGAACTCCTGTTGGCGGAAAACCCGCCTATAGGAAAATTATCGGCCGCTACCGAAAAACTTTAGGCCTTGATGACATTAATGTTTCACCCCTATTTCGAGCCGGCTGCGGCGCGACGCAGCCGGTCGCTCACGGCCCGCCAGGTCTCTGCGTCGGGCGGTGACTCAACCAGAATCAGTTCGCGACCCATGGCATCCAGTTCACGCAGCTTCGAATAAAGATCATGGGCGAACTGGGCCGCATCGGCGCTAGCCGGGCACCATGCAACATCGGGATGCTCCAGGGCGGCCGGCGGGACCGCCAATACCGCGATGCGCCGGCCGGCTGCCAGCGCGAGCCTCACGGTCGCGACGAGGTCTGCTGGCGCTACCAGTTGCAGCCGAGTACGTGGCGCATAGTGGGCTTCCAGGCTGCCCGAAACCCGCGGTGCATCGCGCGCGCCACCGTATTCCGGTGAGTAGCCCAGAATCCTGGCGATGGCGGCGGCATCGAGCATGCCGGGCCGCAGGATTCGCGCCTGCCCGGTGGACAGATCGAGGATGGTGGATTCGATGCCGACCGCGCAATGACCGCCGTCGACAATCATGGAAACGGCAGCGCCGAGTTCTTCCCGCACATGCGCCGCCGTGGTCGGACTGACATGGCCGAAACGATTGGCCGAGGGCGCGGCCAATCCACCACCAGCCAGACCACCGAATTCGCGCAATATCTGCAAGGCCAGCGGGTGATTCGGCACACGCAGCCCGACTGTCTCCTGACCGCCGGTGACGGCGTCGAGCACCGATGGATGGCGCTTCAGGATCAGGGTCAAGGGACCCGGCCAGAAGGCGGCAGCCAGTTTGCGCGCCGCGTCGGGAATGTCGACCGCCCAGCGCTCCAGACGCGAAGCGTCGGGCAGATGCACGATCAGCGGATGATCGGCCGGCCGCCCCTTGACGGCAAAAATCTTGCCGATGGCAAGCTGATTGCTTGCGTCTGCACCAAGGCCATAGACCGTTTCGGTGGGAAAGGCGACCAATTCGCCGGCGCGCAGCAGGTCTGCTGCGCGCGATACCTCAGTCACCGGCGCTGTCATCCACAATCCCGATCAGGCGTCGTGCCGCCAGCGCCGACTCCTGCACCTGCCGCGGGTCACTGCCGATCACCGTGAAGTGGCCCATCTTGCGCCCCGGACGCGCGTGATGCTTGCCGTAGAGGTGCAGCTTGAGGTTAGGCACGGCCAGAAGTTGTGCCCAGTCCGGTTCGTGGCTGTGATGCGGGTCCTGCAGGTACCAAAGGTCGCCCAGCAGGTTCACCATCACCGCCACCGAATGCGCGCGCGCCTCGCCCAGCGGCAGGCCGGCAAGCGTTCGCACCTGCTGCTCGAATTGGTTCGTGATACAGGCATCGATGCTGTAATGCCCTGAGTTGTGCGGCCGCGGCGCAATTTCGTTCACCACCAGTTGGCCGCGCACGACGAAGAACTCGACGGCGAGCGTTCCCACGTAGCCCATTTCCTGCGCGATGCCTTCGGCGAGTTCCTGCGCATCGCCGGCCATGCATCCGCTGGTACGCGCCGGCACGATGGAGACATCGAGTATGCCGTGGCGATGACTGTTCTCGGCAACCGGAAAGCACTTCATGCGACCCGTCTCGTCGCGCGACAAGACCACCGAGACCTCGTAATCCAGCGACAGCAACTGTTCGAGTACGCAGGGTTCATTCTTCATCTGGCGAAAGGCCAGCAGCGCCTCTTCGCGATTCTTGACCCTGACCTGCCCCTTGCCGTCGTAACCGAAGCGGGCCACTTTGAGGATGCCGGGGAAGAGACCGGCATCGGCTTGCGCGATATCGGTTTCGCTGCGCACATCGGCATAGGGCGCATGGGGAAAGCGGTGCTGCTTGAGGAATCCTTTCTCGGCACTGCGGTTCTGGCTGATGGCGACCGCTTCGGCACTTGGTCGCACCGGCAGGAACTTCGACAGATAGGCCAGGCTATCGGCCGGAACGTTTTCGAATTCGGTGGTCACCGCGACGCAGGACTCGGCCATGCGGTTCAGTGCGTCGGGATCATCGTAGGCGGCCACCAGGTGCTGGTCCGCAATTCGCCCGGCCGGACTCTGGGCATCGGGATCGAGCACGACCACGCGATAGCCCAGTTCGTGCGCGGCAATAACGAAGAAGCGGCCCAACTGGCCGCCACCCAGCATGCCCAGCGTGGCCGGCGGCAGAATCATCTCTTGATGGCGCGAAAGCCTATGTCGCGACGACACTGCATACCATCGAAACCAACCGGATCGAGCACCTCGTAGGCTCGCTTCTGTGCCGCCTTGACGTTATCGCCCAGCGCCGTGACGCAAAGCACCCGCCCGCCCGCCGTCACCACCGCGCCATCCTTCTGCACCGTACCGGCGTGAAACACGTGACTGTCCTCGGTCGATGCCGGCAGGCCATGGATGACGTCGCCCTTGCGTGGAGTGTCGGGATAGTTCGCCGCCGCCATGACGACACCCAGCGCGACGCGGCGGTCCCACTCAGCCTCGACCTCGTTCAGTCGGCCGTCGATCGCGGCATCCACGATCTCGACGAAGTTGCTCTTCAGCCGCATCATGATCGGCTGGGTTTCCGGATCGCCCATGCGGCAGTTGAATTCGAGCACGCGCAGGCTGCCGTCGGGCTTGATCATCAGGCCGGCATAGAGAAAGCCGGTATACACGATGCCGTCGGCGGCCATGCCGTTGATGGTAGGCATGATGACTTCGCGCATCACCCGGGCATGGATCTCCGGGGTCACCACCGGGGCCGGCGAATAGGCACCCATCCCGCCGGTGTTCGGCCCTTGGTCGGCGTCCTTGAGCCGCTTGTGGTCCTGGCTCGTCGCCAGCGCCAGCGCATGGCGGCCGTCGGCCATCACGATGAAACTGGCTTCCTCGCCGTCGAGAAACTCTTCGATCACCACGCGCGCTCCGGCCTCAGTGTGGTGAACGGCGAGCTTGTTGTCGGACAGCATCATGTCGACGGCAGCGTGCGCCTCCGCCAGGTCCATCGCCACCACCACGCCCTTGCCGGCCGCTAGACCGTCGGCCTTGACCACGATTGGCGCACCCTCGGCGTCGATGTAGGCGTGGGCCGCCTTGATGTCGGAGAACGTGCTGAATTTCGCCGTCGGAATCTTGTGCCGGGTCATGAAGCGCTTGGCGAAATCCTTGGAGCTTTCGAGTTGCGCCGCGGCTTTGCTCGGACCGAAGATGCGCAGGCCGCGCGCGCGGAAGACATCGACGATGCCCGCCGCGAGGGGCGCTTCGGGGCCGACCACGGTGGCATGCACCTTCTCGCGCTCGGCGTAATCGGCCAGGGCCTCGATGTCGGTCAGCGCAAGATTTTCCAGTTCATGTTCGAGGGCCGTGCCGGCATTGCCTGGCGCGACATAGACCTTCTGCATGCCAGGCGCCTGCGCCAGGCGCCAAGCCAGTGCATGTTCGCGGCCACCGGAACCGACTACCAGAATTCTCATCGCGCTTAGTGACGGAAATGACGGAAACCGGTGAACACCATCGCCAGGTTCTGCTCGTCGGCCGCCGCAATGACTTCGGCATCACGCACCGAACCGCCGGGCTGGATCACCGCCGTGGCACCGGCCTTGGCCAGTACGTCGAGGCCGTCGCGGAAGGGGAAGAAGGCGTCCGATGCCGCCACACAGCCGACCACAGTCAGGCCATTGTTCTCGGCCTTGATCGCGGCGATGCGGGCCGAATCGACGCGGCTCATCTGGCCGGCGCCGACACCGACGGTCATCGCGTCCTTGCAGTAGACGATGGCGTTCGACTTGACGTACTTGGCGACGCGCCAGGCGAACAGTAGATCGGCCATTTCCTTCGCGGTGGGCGCGCGCTTGGTCACCAACTTGACGTCGGCCTGGACGATGCGCGCCTCGTCGGCGCTTTGCAGCAGCAGGCCGCCGCCGACGCGCTTGTAGTCGAGGACGCCAGCAAGCTTGCCGAGCGGGACCACCAGCACACGCAGGTTCTGCTTGGCGGCGAACACGGCGCGCGCTTCGGCGGTAATTTCCGGGGCGATGATGACTTCGGCAAACTGGCCGGCGATGGCTTCCGCCGCCGCCTTGTCGATCGCCACGTTGAAGGCGATGATGCCGCCGAAGGCCGAGGTCGGGTCGGTCTTGAAGGCCTTGCCATAGGTCTCCAGCGCATCCGCACCGACCGCGACGCCGCAGGGATTGGCGTGCTTGACGATGACGCAGGCCGCCGGTGCGATGGATGCGTCGAAGGCCTTGACGCATTCCCAGGCCGCGTCGGCATCGGCGATGTTGTTGTAGGACAGTTCCTTGCCCTGAATCTGCTGGTAGCTGGCGATGCTGCCCGGAACCGCCGTGGTCTCGCGGTAGAAGGCCGCCTGCTGATGCGGATTCTCACCGTAGCGCAGGGTCTCGACCTTGTCGAAGGCCAATTGCAAACGTTCGGGGAAGACACCGGGCTTGTTCTGCTCATCGAGCGAGGTCAGCCAGTTGGCAATCGCCGAGTCGTAGCGCGCGGTGTGGGTGAAGGCCTTCTTGGCCAGGGCGAAGCGGGTCTGATAGGAGAGCGCGCCACCGGCCTTGAGTTCGTCGAGGATGCCCGCGTAGTCTTCCGGATCGGTCACCACGCCAACGCCGCCCTGCGCGTTGCCGTGATTCTTGGCCGCCGCGCGGACCATGGTCGGACCGCCGATATCGATGTTCTCGATGGCGTCATCGAGCGTGCAGCCAGGTTTGGCCACGGTCTCGCGAAAGGGATAGAGATTCACCACCACCAGGTCGATGGCGGGGATGCCGTGCTGCGCCATGACCGCGAGGTGCTCGGGTAGATCGCGCCGGCCGAGGATGCCGCCATGCACCTTGGGATGCAGGGTCTTGACGCGGCCATCGAGCATCTCGGGGAAGCCCGTGTAATCGGAGACATCGGTGACGTCGAGCCCGGCATCGCGCAGCAACTTGGCGGTACCGCCGGTGGATAGCAGCTTGACTCCCAACTGCACCAGGCCGCGGGCAAAATCGACCGTGCCGCGCTTGTCGGAAACGCTGATTAGCGCCTGTGTGACTTTCATGGAAAACCTCTGTGGAATTAAAGCAGTTCGTGTTCGACCAGCATGCGGCGCAGTGTGCCGCGACTGATACCCAGCATGTCGGCGGCGATCGTCTGATTGCCTTCCGCCTGTTTCATGACCACTTCCAGCATCGGCCGCTCCACGCATTTCAGGACCATGCCGTAAATGGCATGCGGCGCCTGCCCGTCAAGATCGCGGAAGTAGCGATTCAGGCTGCGGCGCACGCAATCGTTGATTTCGCTGCTCATGCAGCCTTCATTTCCGGAACGCGCTCGCCGAGGCGGTCTTCACAGTGCAGATGCTCGTTGGCCGCGGCGTCGCCGAGAAAGAATTCGTCGGCCGCCGCCAGTTGTTCGCCGACGCTCTGCAACTGGTTCATCGCGTGACGGAAATGCGCCGCACCGACCAATCCCTTGGTGTACCAGCTGATGTGCTTGCGCGCGATGCGCACGCCAGTTTCCTCGCCATAGAAAGCATACAGATCCGCCAGGTGCCCACGTAGAACGCGGTGAATTTCCGCCACCTGCGGCGGCGGCAACACCTGGCCGGTTGCCAGGAAGTGCTCGATTTCGCGAAACAACCAGGGCCGCCCCTGCGCCGCGCGGCCGATCATGACGCCATCTGCTCCGGTGTAGTCGAGGACGAAGCGGGCCTTCTGGGGAGTGTCGATGTCGCCGTTGGCGATCACCGGAATCTTCACCAGCGATTTGACCAAGGCAATCGTGTCGTACTCCGCGCAGCCCTGATACTGGTCGGCACGGGTGCGGCCATGAATGGCGATGGCGCGGATGCCGGATTCCTCGGCGATGCGCGCAATGCCTGGCGCATTGCGGTTATCGCGATTCCAGCCAGTGCGAAACTTGAGCGTCACCGGCGTGTTCGGCACGGCTGCGACCACCGCTTCGAGAATTTTCGCCACCAGCGGTTCGTTCTGCATCAGGGCCGAGCCGGCCATGACGTTGCAGATCTTTTTCGCCGGGCAACCCATATTGATGTCGATGATCTGGGCGCCGTTGTCGGCGTTGTACCTTGCCGCCTGGGCCATCATGGCCGGATCGGCGCCGGCGATCTGCACCGAGATCGGATCGACCTCACCTTCGTGGTCGGCGCGGCGACGGGTCTTGGCGCTGCCGTAAAGCAGAGAGTTCGACGTGACCATTTCGGATACCGCAAGCCCTGCGCCGAGTTGCTTGCACAGCTGGCGGAAGGGACGATCCGTGACTCCGGCCATGGGCGCGACAAACAGGTTGTTGCGCAACTGAAAGCCGAGAAAGTCCATGTCGGGAGAAAAATGCGGCAGGGGGGAAGGCCGCGATTTTAACGCAAAGCGCCACGCTCGCAATCGAGGCTTTTTATCGAAAGGCTGTTCGCCGTGACAAAAATCACGGCCAGGCCCTCGCGCCGAAAATCATGCGTTTCGCCACGAAGGCACGCAACGCCGGCAGCAGGTCCAGCGCCACCAGGCCGGCACCCCGGGCATGCCTGATCGGTGCGAACTCGGACGCGAAACCGTCAATCAACAAATCGGTGAAGGCGATCGCGCCGCGCCGATCGGCCCGACGGCCTCGCGCATAGTCAGTGAGCACTTCCGGCGCGCCGGGGTCACTGGCGGCACCGAGCGCACTGGCCAGTTCCCAGATGTCGCGCAGCGCAAGGTTGAAACCCTGACCGGCGACCGGGTGCAAGGTTTGCGCGGCGTTGCCGAGCCAGACCTGACGCTCGCCCACGGGATCCGGGCGGTAGCGCAGACCCAGCGGGTAGGCCAGGCGTGGCGTCGTCGCGGTAAAGTGGTGGCGCGTTCCAAAGCGGCGCTGCAGCAGCGCGAGAAATGCCCTGTCGTCGAGCGACTTGACCTCGTCCAGAACTTCGTCGGCACAGGTGAGCACCACCGAATACTGTTCGCCCAGCGGCAAGAGGGCGACCGGCCCCTCGCCGGTAAAACGCTCCCAGGCGACGTTCTGGTGTGGTGCGGCGACGCTGACGCTGCACAGTACCGCGTGCTGGCCGTAGTCGCGCACCTCGCCGGCCGACGGATCGACGGCCCCCTCGGCAAAGGCGGTAAGCGCGAAACCCGCCGTGTCCCCGGCGCCGACACTCGTGTTGTCGTGATACACGATACCGGCAGCGCTCACCGCGGCATCGAGCGCTGCAATCAGGTCGCTCGCCCGCAGCACCCAGCCCAGCGCCTGCACCTTGAGTTCGGTTGCGCGCAACAGGGTTCTGCCGAAACCGCCACGCTGGGAGATGTGTATGGTTTCGATTGGCGTTGCGGAAAGCCCGACCCAAACGCCGAGCCAGTCGAGAATCTGCCGTGCGCCGTCAGACAGCGCCAGGACGCGGGGGTCGTGGCGAACGGCGGCACGCCCGCGGGCTTCGAATATTTCGGCAGTCACGCCATGCAGTTTCAAAGCCAGGGAAAGCGACATGCCGGCGGGACCACCACCAACAATTGCTGAGCTATCCCCCCTGCCCCCTTTCCGCGAAAGAGGGTGACTAGTCAGGCTCGCTTCGCTCGCAGGTGGGTCAGTTGCCACGGGCGTCGCGCATCAATGCTTCGATGTCGGCAATCTTCTTCGGCGCGGCGAGGGTGATGATCTCGCAGCCGTCGGCCGTTACGACCGCGTCATCCTCGATGCGCACGCCGATATTCCAGAAAGCCTCGGGCACATCATCCGCCGGCCGGATGTAGCAGCCGGGCTCGATCGTCAGCACCATGCCGGCGGCCAGCGGCGTCCAGTGTGTGCCGTCCTTGTATTCGCCGGCGTCATGCACGTCCTTGCCCAGCCAGTGACTGGTGCGGTGCATGAAGAAACGCTTGTAGGCTTCGGACTCGATCACGGCATCGAGCGAGCCTGTCAGCAACTTCATGTCGAGCATGCCTTGGGCCAGCACTTTCAGCGCCGCCTCGTGCGGCTCGGCAAAGGTCGCGCCGGGACGCAGCACCGCTATTGCCGCCGTCTGCGCGTCGAGCACCAGTCCGTAAACATCGGCCTGCGGCCCGCTGAAACGCCCGCCTACCGGAAAGCTGCGCGTGATGTCCGACGCATAGCCTGAGAGCTCGCCACCGGCGTCGATCAGCAGCAGGTCGCCGTCGCGCAGGACCTGATCGTTGCCCACATAGTGCAATACGCATGCATTGGCGCCGCCGGCGACGATCGATGTATAGGCGGGATACTCGCAGCCATGGCGGCGAAATTCGTGCAGCAACTCGGCCTCGACTTCATATTCGAATCGGCCAGGCGCGACAAACTGCATGGCGCGAACATGGGCGCCGGTCGAAATTTCGGCAGCGCGGCGCATGATAGCCAGCTCCGCGGCGTCCTTGACCAGGCGCATGACATCCAGATCGACACGCACGTCGCGGATCGTGGTCGGCGCGCGCTTGCCGCTGCGGCTCTCGGCGCGCACGGCATTCAGGGCGGTGGCGATGCGGCGATCCCAACCGGCATCGTGGCCGATCGAAAACCACAGCGCTGGCTGGTCAGCCAGCAGCTCAGGCAACTTGGCATCGAGCTCGCCGATGGCATGGGTCGCATCGAAGCCGAACATTTCGCGCGCGCCCTCAGGCCCGTGGCGGAAGCCATCCCAGATTTCTCGCTCAAGATTCTTCTCGCGGCAGAACAGGATGGATTGCGGCACGGCATCGCCACGCCCGACGACCAACATCAATACTGCCTCGGGCTCGGTGAAGCCGGTCAGGTACTGGAAATAACTGTCGGCCCTATATGGAAAGTGGGTATCGCGATTGCGCGTCTGCTCCGGCGCCGTGGGAATCAGCGCGATGCCGCCGCCGCTGCTCGCCATGCGTTCGATCAGTGCAAGTCGGCGCTGGCGATGCGCCTCGAAGAAA
>CAMBRI010000162.1 GCA_945870205.1 Sulfuritalea hydrogenivorans sk43H
CTTAAAACCTCAGTTGAACCACAGAGGCACAGAGGAAAAACAAGTGCTTGCCGTGTTTCATGCACTCACCCGTGGGGTGATTGGTATCGAATCGGCAAGCCATTGATTCTTTGACTTTCTCTGTGCCTCTGTGTCTCTGTGGTGAGGAATTTAGGATTATGCAAAACCAGCCATGCGGCGATCTGCTTGGACTGCTGATCGCCGAGGACAACCGGGATCTGCAGCGTCTTTACCTGAAGACGATCTCCGGTTGGGGCATGCCGATGGTGATCCAGGTTGTCGGAAGCGGTTTTGACGGCCTGATCAAAATCGGCGTGCATGCGCCCGATGTCCTTATCGTGGACCTGCTGATGCCGGGTATCGACGGCTTCGAAATGATCAAGCGCTTGCACAACAACCCCGACCTCAACGACATGGACATCATCGTGGTGACGGGGATCGGCAGTGACGAAATCGCCGAGCGCGGCGCCCTTCCGGCGGCCGTGACGGTGTATCAGAAGCCGATTCCTTTTGCCGAGTTGCGCGGCTACCTGCAAGCCAGGGTCGCGCAGCGACTCCTTGCCACATCAGGCCCATAGAACGCCTAGATCGCGGCGACTGCACGGTAGGCGTGGAGCGCTTCCTTAACGCAATAGCTTCTGATTTCCCCGCGAGGACGCTGATCCGGGTCCATCTCTGCCTTCCATGCCGCAGGCGGTTCTGCCAAGCCGGTCAGGACCTGTTCAAGATTGAATTCGGCCTGGGAAACTACCGAGTTCCAGGATGCCTCATCGTTCAGGTCGATATTCAGCGAGTGCGCCAGAGCGATCACATGCGGATCGGACATGGCTTGTTGAATCGCGGTCCTTGCCGCGGAACTGTTCAGGTTATGCAGGACGGTCTTCACGACGCATGCTCCCCCAAAGTGCAGCCTAGAGCGCGGAAACTTGTGCCGAGAGCGCCTCAATGGCAGGCTGGTGGCCCTGATACACCATCAGTAGGGCAAGCAGCACCGATGCGACGACCTTTTCCGATGCAGAACCCGCTGGCGGGCCCGCACTTGCCGCAGCAGCGATCACGGTGCTGGTCGCTGATGCGGACGCGATTCCCGGTTCCGCCGAGATCGAGGCTTTTGCGAGAATGTTCCGAATTTCGTTTGCCGTCGCCTCGCTCAACTTGATCGCATCCCTGGCGACTGCCTGTTCATGGTCAATAGAGGCCGCCGTTTGGCCGGCGATGGATATATCGACCAGAGTACTCGGCATTGGCGCCGCCTTGACAGGTTGCGTCAAAACCCTGCGCGGCAGCGTTTTGGTTCCGCCGATTGCCCCCGCCCCAATGGCCAACGGCCGGGCAAAGCTCATCAAAGCGCTCATTCCGCCGAGCGAACCGACGCCGCCTACTGCACCAATTGCCGCAATCATGACCGTGCTCCCTGTGAGCGGCTCTAACCCGGGGCGATCGACGGCGGCTTCGTCCTACCTTTGCTGCGCCTTCTTGGCCTCGGCTTTCAAATTGACCTGATCGAAATAGGGCAGGAACAAGCTTAGAGTCGATGTGCAATTAATATCATTAGTAGCATTAGTGATATTTTTGTCAAGTTCACATCTTGATTGCGGTTACTTGCCAAGGCCGCCAAGCCGGGTGTTTTTGGGCGTTCGTCGACGGGGAACTTCGCCATGCATGTCACATGCCCGTATGCGATCAATTTGGGTATTTGCAGCCGCCCAAGGCTCTGCAGGGGCAAACGCCGCCTGCTGGCCGATGCAGGATCCTCGGCAGCGAATTTGAATTCGCGGTCGCCCGAATCCGCAACGGGAGCCAAAAAACTTTGACAAATCTTAACCACGGCAATTGGCCTCATGGACGCCCTCGCATTCGGCGCGCGGATGCCAGACTTTCGCCAAATCCGAATATCTGTTCAGATGGGCGCCATTGCCGACACCAATCACTCGCCCTATGGAATCCCACCTCACCGACATCAGTCGCGTCATTCAACTTGCGGTCGCACCGGTCTTTCTCCTGACCGCAATCGCGACCATGATCAATGCCCTCAATTCGCGCTTGGGGCGTATCGTCGACCGCCGCCGCGTGGTTCAGGAGCGCCTGCAAACCCGTGTCGATCACGATGCCGAAATGGCGAAGCTGGAAATCCGCATGCTGGTGCGGCGCAGCCGCCTGGTCTATTACGCCATCTTCGGCGCAGTGCTCTCCGCGCTGCTGGTGTGCCTCGTTGTGGCAGGTGCCTTTCTGGGCGCGTTGCTGGGTGCAGACCTTGCGCGCGGCGTTGCCGCACTGTTCATCGCCGCGATGCTGGCCATGATCGGAGCGCTTGGCCTGTTCTTGCGTGAGGTCTTCCTGGCGGTGCGTTCGGGCACCCACAACCAGCCTTGAGCCTGCGTCACGCGCTTGCCACCATCGCCCTCGGACCGGTGCTGCTGGTGCAGGGGCGGCGGGTGCGGCGCACCGTGCCGGTGTTACCGGAGCCGGAAGGACCGCGTGCCGGCACAGCCGGTTACGGCCCTGCGCTGCGCCTGCTGGTGGTCGGCGATTCTGCTGCTGCGGGCGTCGGCGCCCGGACCCAGGACGAAGCCCTCTGCGGGCAACTCGCCGCCGCACTGGCGCCGACGTTCCGCCTGCAATGGCAGTTGCTGGCCTTCACCGGCGCGACCACGGCCGACATGCTGCAGCGATTGCGCGAGGAGCCGGTCGCGGCGGTCGACGTGGTCCTCACCTCGCTGGGCGTGAATGACGTGACCGGTCGCCTGTCGTTGAGCGCCTGGCGGCAGGCGCAGGGAGAACTGATCGATCTGCTGATGGAACGCTTCAACCCCCGCCACATCCTGTTGAGCGGCCTGCCGCCGATGCACCGCTTTCCCGCCTTGCCGCAGCCCCTGCGCTGGTATGTCGGCAGTCGCGCCCGCGACTTCGACCGCGCCCTGGCCGACATTGCGCGCTCCCGTGCGCACTGCGAATTCCTCGGGCTGAGCTATGAGATGATGGACCTCGCGGCCATGGCCGGCGACGGCTTTCACCCCGGTCCACCCATCTACGCCCTGTGGGCGCAGGAAGCGGCGCGCCGGATCACGCAGAGACTGGAGCGAAACACATGATCGACCTCTACTACTGGACCACTCCCAACGGCCACAAGCTAACGATGTTCCTCGAAGAAACCGGGCTGCCTCATCGCATCGTGCCGATCAACATCGGCAAAGGCGAGCAGTTTGCGGCGGACTTCCTCAAGATCGCGCCCAACAACCGGATTCCGGCCATGGTCGACCACGCGCCCGCCGATGGTGGCGCACCCTTGTCCTTGTTCGAGTCGGGCGCGATCCTGCTTTATCTCGCCGACAAGACCGGACGCTTCATCGCGCCGGACCTGCGTGCTCGCAACGAGACCATCCAGTGGTTGTTCTGGCAGATGGGCGGGCTGGGGCCGATGGCGGGGCAGAACCACCACTTCACGCAGTACGCGCCGCAGCCGATACCCTATGCCATCGAACGCTACGTCAAGGAAACCGCGCGCCTGTATGCGGTGCTCAACAAGCAGTTGGCCGATCGCGAATTCATCGCCGGCGATTATTCGATCGCCGACATGGCCTGTTATCCGTGGATCGTGCCGCACGAAAAGCAGGGCCAGAAGCTTGACGACTTCCCGCATTTGCAGCGCTGGTTTTCCGCCATTCGCGAGCGACCGGCGACGCAACGCGCCTACGCGCTGGCCAAGGCGATCAACCCGGCGCCGGTGGTCGATGAAAATGCCAAAAAAGTTCTGTTCGGGCAGGATGCCGGCACTGTGCGGCCCGGGTAATGAGCGCGCTGGCTAGCTCAGCAGGCCATGCAGCATCTTGGTTGCCAGCAGCGCCAGAAAGCCGCCGAAGGCGCGCTTCAGCTGTTTTACGGGCAGCTTGTGTGCCAGGCGCGCCCCGACCGGCGCCATCAGATAGCTGATGGCGACCACGCCGATCAGCGCCGGCAGATAGACGTAGCCCAGGGAATACTCCGGCAGGCCAGGGGCCCGCCAGCCGCTGGCGATGAAGCCGATGGTGCCGGCGATGGCAATGGGGAAGCCCAGCGCCGCGGATGTGCCGACGGCATGATGAACGGCGACGTTGCAAAACAGCATGAAGGGAATCGACAGAAAACCACCGCCGGCGGCAACCAGGCTCGACACGACGCCGATGCCGAGGCCGACGGCGGCCATGCCGAGGTTTCCCGGCAACTGGCGGTGGGGCTTGGGTCTTGAATCGCGCATGATCTGAAACGAGGCGTAATAGACGATGGCGGTGAACACCATGGCCAACGGCCGGGTGGGAACCCAGGCGGCGATGAAGGAGCCGCCCAGCGTGCCGAGCATTAGCCCCGGCGCGAAACTCTTGACGATGTCCCAGCGCACGGCGCCGTGCTCGTGGTGGGCGCGCATGCTGGAAATCGAGGTGAAGCATATCGTCGCCATCGAGGTGCCGAGCGCCAGATGCATGCTGTGCTCGATCGGGAACTGTTGCGCGGTGAACAGCATGAACAGTAGCGGCACGATGGTCAGGCCGCCACCGACACCGAACAGGCCGGCAATGAAACCGGCGAACACCCCGAGCAGCGGGTAGCTCAGCCACCACAGGCTCACTTCGCGGCTTTCATCAGCTTGCCGGTGATGAACTTCCAGTCCGCCGGGTCGACCGGGGTGATCGACAGCCGGTTGCCGCGCTGCAGGGCGCGCAGGTTTGCCAGTTCAGGGTGGGCTCGCAACTCGTCAAGACCTACCAATCGCGTCTTCTTCACGATGCGCACATCGACATTCACCCAGCGCGGATTTTCCGGGGTGGATTTCGGGTCGAAGTAAGGGCTTTCCGGATCGAACTGGGTGCGATCCGGATAAGCCAGTTGCGACACCTCGGCCAGCCCGGCGATACCCGGCTCGGGGCAGGACGAATGGTAGAAAAGTACGCCGTCGCCGACCTTCATCTGGTCGCGCATGAAGTTGCGCGCCTGGTAGTTGCGCACGCCCCACCAATCGACGGTCTGTTTCGGCATCGCCAGTACGTCGTCGATGCCCACCACTGCGGGTTCGGTCTTCATCAGCCAGTAACGCATTTTGCCAATCCTCCTTTCATCCCGAGTGTAAGCGAGCGGCGTTGGATTTACGTTTTCCCATGGGCGATAATCTGCCCGATTCCAAAAATCCACAACGATCGGCAGGTCGGCACCAAGGGAGAGCGAAAATGAAGTGGTTGCGTTTCAGCAGCAAGGGTCAATCCGGTTTCGGCACACTCGACGGCGATACAGTTGCCGTCCATTCCGGAGACATGTTCGGCGCCTGCAGCCCGACGGGCGAACGGCTAGCCACGACGGAGATCGAGTGGCTGACTCCCTGTGTTCCGGGAAAGATGATCGGACTGTGGAACAATTTTCACGCCGCCGCGGCAAAGAACGGCAACGCGATCCCGCCCGAGCCGCTGTATTTTATTAAAGCCGCCAATAGCTACTGCGCGCACCGGCAGACGATCATTGCGCCGCGCAGCTATGACGGTCGCGTGGTCTACGAAGGCGAGCTGGCAGTGGTGATCGGCAAGACAGCGGCAGCCGTCAGTCTCGAGCAGGCGCCGGCCCATATCTTCGGCTACAGCTGCGCCAACGACGTCACCGCGCCCGAACTGCTCAAGCGCGACGAGAGCTTCGCGCAATGGACGCGGGCCAAGAGCTTCGATACCTTCGGTGTCTTCGGCCCGGTGATCGAGACCGATTTCGATCCCGCAGGCGGTGAACTGGTGACCCTGCTCAACGACCGCGAACGCCAGCGCTATGCTTTCTCCGACATGATCTTCAGCCCGGCTCAACTGGTCTCGCTGATCTCGCAGGACATGACCTTGCAACCGGGCGACGTGATCCTTTGCGGTACGTCCATCGGCGCGATGCCGATGAAGCCAGGCAGCACGGTCGAGGTGGTGATCGAGGGCATCGGCCGCCTGTTCAACGAGTATCGCGCGGCGCCGTAGTGCCGGCGCCGACTGTTGCTGTCGGCGCACGGTTTGCGGCGAAACCGGAGGTCTCCTGGCGGCCATCAACCGTCACTGGGAGTTTTCTCCAAACCGGCCGGTCAACCTGAGCCGTTCTCCAGACCGGCCATTCAATCGGCACGACTGTTCGGGTAACCAACATCGCCCACCTAACGCTCATGGCACCGAGTGCCACCCGCGGAAGATGAAACACGCAAACGGCAAATTGATCGCCTGCCCCCCTTCCCCCCTCACGGGGGGCTACTGATCGGCTCGCTTCGCTCGACCTCGCCAAGCGCTCCGAACATGTTGTTTCACGTTAAACATCGGCTGTGCCGCATCACCAGCGCGCCTTGCTGAATCAACCGCCATCTTTGCCGAGCGCGCGACGCAGCAGTCGGCCCGCGAACGCTTCATCGGCGACCCGGGCGACGCCATCGCGCGGCAGCCGGACATCGCCAACGGTTCCTGGTGCGGCAAGTACTTTCGCTCCGAGCGCGTCGCCGTGAGCGCCGGCTGGGACGCGATTCCCGCGGTGCGCGGCGGCTATGGCGAGGCATCCCCTGCTGAGGTGCCGGCCGCGTATTCGTGCCTCAATTTTGTCTTCAGAACCTTTCCAAGCGCGCTTTTCGGCAGTTCAGGAACAATTTGAAGTCGGCGTGGAATCTTGTATCCCCCGATGTGCTGGCGGCAATGGGCGATCAGCTCGTCGACGGAAAGGATTTCACCGGAGCGGCATACGACAATGGCCAGGAGCGATTCGCCGTAGCGCTCGTGCGGCACGCCGATCACGGCGGATTCCATGACCTTGGGATGGAGTGCGAGTACGGCCTCAACCTCGACCGAGTAGACGTTTTCGCCGCCGGTTATCACCATGTCCTTGGCGCGATCCAGGATGGTCAGGAAGCCATTCGCATCAAGCCTGCCGACATCGCCGGTGCGGAACCAGCCGTCGACGAAGGCCTGGGCCGTTTCCTCCGGCGCGTTCAGGTAGCCCGATGAGATGTTCGGTCCGCGCGCCCATACCTCCCCGGCGGTTCCCTGTGGTACGTCGTGCTCTAGGCTGTCGGTGATGCGCAAGTCGACGCCGGGAAGCGCCTGACCGGCGCTTCTGAGTCGCTCCTGCGGATCAGTCGCCAAGGCGCTGATGTGGTCTTGCATCGTAAGGACCGTCAGCAGCGGCGATGTTTCCGTCAAGCCATACCCCTGAGCCAGATCAACACCGGGAAAGCGTTCAAGAGCTTGCCGGATTGCGGGCGTCGGCATCGGCGACGAGCCGTAGATGACTTGTCGCAAGCTGGTGGTTTCAGGTGCAACAGAGGCGGAGGAATCCAGGACAGTCATAACCATGGTCGGGGCGAGCATTGTCCGCGTGATGCGATGTCGTGCCACAGCGTGGAGGAATCCATCCGCTGAGAACTGGGGAAGAAAGCCGTGCGCGCCGCCCTGCAGGGTGACCCCGGTAGCGAGCAGGTCGGCTGAATGAAACATGGGTGCTACGTGGAGGAATATTTCATCCGTATGAAAGTGGAAACGGGAAGAAACCTGAAGGGCGTTGGCGACGATATTGCGATGGGTCAGCGGAACGCCCTTGCTTCTTCCCGTGGTGCCGCCGGAGTAGAGGACAAGGGCTACGTCGTTTTCATCCGCATCAACCGCCGCCACCGCTTGAGTGGCAGCCAGACACTCGGCATAGGCATGCTGGAACGGGCCTCTGGTGTCGTCAAGGCTCAGCGCCCGGTCTGCCCAAGGACTCAGTGGTTCCGACTGGAAGTGATGCATGAAGGGCGACTCGACCGCGACCAGGCGGCAATTCGCATGCTCCAGAATGAAAGCCATCTCGGGCGCGGCGAGGCGAAAATTGATAGGTACCGGGATCGCTCCGATCCAGTATCCGGCGTGCATCAACTCGAAGCAACGCGGGCTGTTGCGCGTGATCAGGCCAAACGTCGCGCCCCGCGTGACGCCAAGTTCGAGCAGCGCCGCGCCTGCACGCGCAATCCGCTCGCCCAGTTCGACCCATGTCACGGTGCCGCTTTCGTCGCATATTGCGGCGCGATCCCCCGCCTGCGCCAGATTTCTCTTAAGCGCGCTTACCAAGGTCAGCATGTGTTGCCTCTCCATCGTTCTCGGATTTAGCCGCGGCCCGGATGCTCCATTTTTCGGCCAGGCTCGGCGCCCTTCCGGGTTTGCTCCACGGGCACACGGCCAGGCAGATCGCGCAGCCGAAGGTCTCATTGAAGTAGGGGATGCACTTGTCGAAATCCACCCACCACTTCTGGACGCCACGCACCATGCCCTTGTCGTTGTGAATGGCGCCCGGCGGACAAGCGTCGGTGCATACCTGGCATCGCGCACAGAATTCATCGGCGCCGAAGCGGTCCGGCGTATCGACGGCCAAAGGCATGTCGGTTTCCACGGCGGCGAGCCGGAACGACGATCCAAGCGCGCGGTTGATCAAGGATCCATGCTTGCCCAATTCGCCCATGCCCGCGGCGATCGCCGCCGGAACCAAGGCAAGGCCATGAACCCAGGGACCCGCATGCATCCTTGCCCGGTATCCCCTTTCCAGAAGCCAATCCGCCGTTCGCGCAACGACCCGGGCTCCTCGGTTGTATTGATTCGCCACTTCGACTTGGGCAATCGGATTTTCAAAGGTCGATGGCTGCTGCGTCAGCATTTCATAATCCATCGCCAATGCAAAAACAATCACGAAGGGCAGGTCAGCCTCGTAGCCTTCATAGAACCATGCGCTGTCGCGTCTGGCGATGCCTACCAGGTCCGCTTCGTTTGCCAGCGCAAATTCCTTGACCTGGCGCGCCCATTCCTCCGCGGGCTGCACGTTACGGATCGCTTCCGGAACGGATCGCGGGCGTGGTCCGCGATCTGCATTGGCGAAAACCTCGTAGAGCGCAGGTACGCCGTTGTACCTGTCGACCACCGCATCCTGTAGCCGTCCAAACGGATGGCCGGCCGTCCTTTTTAGCCAGAATATCTGGCGAGGCCTGCGTGGCACCGGCTCCCCAACGCCATTGAATTCGTTGCCGGAGAGTTTTGGTAGAAGATCGAAATGTTCGACCTGCGGGTGCCAATACGGAATCTTGCGAGCCATGGTCTGGGTCCGAAGGGTTTAGCGCGGCAGGGAGTGGTGGCGAGATAAGCTCCGAGGCACCACTGTAATGTGCGCCAGTCGCATCTTCAATCCCGTCTGTCCCCTCGCGGGGGGACATTGCGGGAAGCGATTCGGCTTGGCTTGCTGTGCTGCACAAGCTGCCGCTCCCCATTTTCCGGAGCGGCGTGGATAATTGCGCCAAGCGTATGTTGCGAAAGGCGTGGTGGATCGAATGGC
>CAMBRI010000163.1 GCA_945870205.1 Sulfuritalea hydrogenivorans sk43H
TACCTGTTCGTTGGCCGCCGCCGCGATCCTGCGCAGAATGTATCGATCACGCGATAGGCTGGTGGTTTTCGACGCCGACGGTACGACGATAGACGCTTTTCATGCCATCGAAACCGCCTTCCTGCGCCACGGCATGGACATCGGCGACCTGGACCGCTTCCGCAAGCGGCGCAAGCTGTTCAAATACCTCGGTGGCCTGCGCGAATTGCCCAACAACCTGCGGCAGCAAGTCGGCAAACAGAGTCGCAAGAAGCTGCTCGCCACGCTGACCGAGGTCTATCGTGAAGAGGCCATGCTCTTCCCCGGTATTGCGGAACTGGTTTCGACGCTGGTCGACACGCCGGGGGTACGCGTCGGGCTGGTTACCCGCAATGTAACCTTCGAGCCGGAAGAGACCCTGCGCCTGCTATTCCGACGCCACGGGATCGACACCGGGGCCTTCGACTATATCGCCTGCATTTCACTGCGCGAAGACAAGGCGACGCCGCTACGCGCCGCGCGCCAGTTGTTCGACATCAATCCGGCGCGCACCTATTCCTGTGGGGATGAATACCGCGACTACGTTGCGGCCGTAGCCTGCGGCACCCACCCCTTCATCGTGTCCTATGGATTCGAGGACGCCGAGCGATTGATCGCCGGTTTCGGCGTTCCGGCCGACCTCGTCGCCGACAGTCCTGCTGAATTCGCCGCGCGCCTGCTGCACGCGCTCGACCTCGACGGCCAGGCATGACGCTAACGCTCATGGCACCGAGCGCCACCCGCCGAAGATGAAACACGCGAACGGCCGATTGATGGCCCCCCACCCCCATCCCCGCCCCAGGGCGGGGCTACCATTCGGCTCGCTTCGCTCGACTGTCACCAGTCGCTCCGAACGAGTTGTTTCACGTTAGCCGCGACCCGGTGTCGGGCCTCGCGATGCTTGAGGCGGGTGAAATTGGTGGAAGGAGGCCGTGATGCCGCAGGATGCTTACCTGCGAGGCGTCATGGGTTATGCACCTCGCGCAGCACCGTCTGCGTTTCGTCGTGGCGGACCCGGTTGCTAAACCACCAGATTCCCGCCTTTTTGATGGTCCAGTCGGCTTCCGCCCCGGCAAGCAGCAATGAGGCCAGTCTTCCAAGTGCGGGTTGGTGGCTGACCAGGATGACCGCGCCAGGATGATCGGGCCAGTCCGCGGCACCGAGCAGGTCGGCGGTGCTGGCGCCGACGCCAAGCTGCGTCTTGACCTTGACCGGAAGCCCAAGCACCCGCGCTGTCTGCTGCGCCCGTTTGGCCGGACTGGACAGCACCAATACCTTGGGCAATCGCTGGCAGCGCAGCCACTCGCCCATCTGATGGGCGTGCTCTAGTCCGCGCGTGGTGAGTTCCCGGTCGCCGTCGGCAACGGGGCCGGAAGCCTCCTTGGCTTCGGCATGACGCCAGAGTATCAGGTCCAAATTTCGCTTCCCCCATGATCGAGCCCGGCAGCTTACGGCATGCCTGTGACACTGGCATGACACCTGGCGAGCGCGGCCAACCCGGGACAGCAAGCGAACGGGATTTCGACGACAGGCTGCGCAAATTGGAAATTGATCGAGCTTGCCGCAGTCAAGGGGCGGCAGGGTGAAGAACTGCGCTGCATTGTTCTCCGGTGAATTTCCTTTGCGCCAAGCGATCAGGCAGTTTCCCTTTCGCGCAGCAGCTTGTTGAGGTGCTCTATCCCGTGCCTGGCCTGTGACCGATTGGCTTCGGATTTGGCCCGCCCCCAGGCTTCACGCAAGTTCGCGTCCTGCCGGGCGGCCTTGATGCTCGCCTTGCAGCGCCAGCGCACTCCGACGCAGGATTCGACCGCACGCATCTGGTCTTCCGGATGCGGCTTGCGGCAGTAATAGCAGTAGCGTTGCGGGCTAGTCGCAGTGGCGTCAATGGGGTTCGGAGCCGCGATGCCTGGGTTTTCGCCGTGCATCGAACTCAGCCCCGCTGTGCGCGGCCGGTGTTGCTCCAGCGCGAACGAAAAAGTGCCAGCAGTTCTATGGCGCCCCAGAGCAGGGTGCTGCCCAAGGCCAGTGCGGGGTGGGAGATTAAGCGACGCATCATGATGTCACCGGAATGTTGGTTTAACGTGAAGCAGCTCGTTCGGAGCGAAGGGCTATACCCGAGCGAAGCGAGCCGACTGGAAGCCTCCCCGTGAGGGGAGGACGGGGGGGCGGACCCATAATTCGTTTTTAGTTACGGCCGCAGCGCTTAACGCCGATGATGCTGGCGTTAGCCTCCACTGAAACTTCGTTTTCGCGTGTTTCATCTTCTGCGGGTGGCGCTCGGTGCCATGAGCGTTAAGGAGGCAGCCCGCGTGATGCGTAGCGGTTCAGAGATCGTCCAGCAGCCAGATCACCACCCACTGGTCATCGAACATGCGTTCGACGTCTCTGAAGAACAGGTCGATCAAGGTTTGCATGGCTATCTCCCTTCGATTGATGTGGCCCGTTTGCCCACCTTAGCGACCCAGTGTTGCAGCAAGTTTTCATCCTGATGACAATTCGCGGCGAGCATCGAAAAACTGGCGGCGTGGAAATTTGCGGGCAGCCTTGCGCTATCCTCCTGCCATGATCGAAACAGGCATTCACGAACTCGACGAACTGGAGCAGCTTGTCGCCGGTGCCGGTTCCAGATTTGAAGCGCGAACTCTGTGCGAGCTTGCCTGCGGCGAGCAGTGCTTCCCGTTGCGTGCCATCGCGTTCGGCAATCCTGATCCATCCGTGCCAGCCATCGGCATATTCGGCGGCGTCCATGGTCTGGAGCGGATCGGCGCCCAGGTGGTGATCGCCTTTCTGCAGAGCATTGTCAGCCGGCTACGCTGGGACACGACACTGAATCGGCAATTGGAGCGTCTGCGCCTGGTGTTCGTTCCCGTGGTCAATCCAGGGGGCATGTGGCGGCGCACACGCGCCAATCCCAATGGCGTCGATTTGATGCGCAATGCGCCTCTGGACGCGCGGGAGAAGGCGCCATTCCTGATCGGCGGACACCGGCTCGGGCCGCGCCTGCCTTGGTATCGGGGACCTTCCGCCGGGCCGATGGAGGCAGAAACCGCCGCCGTGTGCCAACTGGTTGACGACGAACTGCTCAGCCATCGCTTCAGCATGGTCGTTGACTGCCATTCCGGCTTTGGCGTCAGCGATCGGATCTGGTTTCCCTACGCCCATACCGCGGAGCCTGTTCCACATCTGGCGGAAATGCACGCGCTGCTCGAGATCCTCGACCAGACGCACAGCCACCATCGCTATGTGTTCGAACCGCAAAGCCGCCAATACCTGGCGCACGGGGATCTGTGGGACTACCTTTACCTGCGCGCTCTGGAGCAAGCAGACCGTGTGTTTCTGCCTCTGACGCTGGAAATGGGCTCCTGGCTGTGGGTCAAGAAGAACCCGCGGCAGCTTTTTTCACGCCACGGAATTTTCAATCCGCTGATCGAACATCGTCGTCTGCGAGTGTTGCGGCGTCATCTTTCCTGGCTTGATTTCATGACCCGTGCGGCCAGCGGTCATGCGCTGTGGACGCCCGTTGGTGATGAGCGCGAGTTGCACCGGCAGCGTGCCATGCAGCGCTGGTACGGCGGGCCGCAATGACTGACTGGGTGTTGCTGCGCGGACTGACTCGCGAGTCCCGCCACTGGGGCCGGTTCCCTGAGCATCTTGCCACAGCGTTTGGTGATGCACGGGTGATCTGCGTCGATCTGCCCGGCAATGGAAAACTCAACGGGATTGCGAGTCTGTCCAGCGTCGAAGCCATGGCCGACTGGTGCCATGCCGAGCTTGCAAGGCTCGGGATCGCGCAGCCTGTCCAGGTGCTGGCGATGTCATTGGGTGCGATGGTTGCAGTGGCGTGGGCCGCACGGCATCCGCATGACATCGAGGCGGCGGTGCTGGTCAATACCAGCCTGCGGCCCGTCAGTCCGTTTTATCGCCGGCTGCGGCCGGCCAACTACCTGCGCCTGCTGCGCCTGTTCGGTTTTGGGACGAGCGATCGGGAACTCGAGACGGCGATTCTGCAGATGACCACGCGGCTGCTCTCCAATCCCGCGGAAGTGATCGAGCAATGGCTGCAATGGCGTCGTGAGAGCCCCGTAACGAAGCGCAACGCACTGGTGCAACTGCTGGCAGCGGCTCGCTACCTGGCGCCGCAAGGGCCGCCCTTAGAGAGCCTGCTGTTGCTTGCCGGGGAGCGGGACGCGCTGGTCAATCCGCTTTGTTCGCGGCAACTTGCCGGCCAATGGAATGTCCGAATCGCCGTCCACCCCTTGGCGGGACATGATTTGCCGCTTGACGACGACGCCTGGGTGCTGGCGCAGATCAGGCAGTGGCTCGACAGCATCAGGGCGACGACGGCTTAGCCCGATTTGCGAACCCGCAGTGTTTGGCTTGTCCCTCGTCAATCATCAAGCTGATTCAAGTTCCTTAGCAATGTCGCGAATAGCGTGTCCGGTACAAAGGGCTTGATGAGGAAGTCATTCATTCCGGCTTCCAGGCAACGCGCCTTGTCCTCGGCAAATGCGTTGGCGGTCATGGCGATGATGGGGGTGTTCAGGTAGCCGGGAATCAGGCGGATCTGCCGTGTGGCCTCCAGGCCGTCGACGTTCGGCATCTGCATGTCCATCAGGATGGCGGCGTAGGCCTTCATCTTTGACTTGGCGATCGCCTGCGCGCCATCCTCCGCCGTATCAATCACCAAATCGCTGTCCTCGAGCTGAATCTTTGCCACTTCGCGGTTGATCGGCTCGTCATCGACGATCAGGATGTGATTCCCGGAGTAGCGCTGTCGAAGCTCAGCCTCCGCATCCGGACCAACGATATGTTGTGGCGTGCGTTCAGCCTTGCGTCGCTCCTTCTTCTGCAGGCGGGCAGTGAACCAGAAGGTACTGCCGACTCCGGGAGTGCTCTCGACGCCGGCTTCGCCGCCCATCAGTTCGGCGAGGCGCCTGGTAATCACCAGTCCGAGCCCGGTACCACCATATTTTCGGGTCGTGGAGTTGTCCGCCTGCTCGAAGGCGCTGAAGAGCCGGGATAGCGCCTCGGCGGCAATGCCGATCCCGGTATCCTCGACCTCGAAGCGCAGCAATGCCGATTCGTTCGTTTCATGCAGTTTTATGGCGCGCAAGGTAACCGAACCGGTTGCGGTGAATTTGATGGCATTGGTCGCGTAGTTGAGCAAGGCCTGCTGCAGGCGGGTCGGGTCGCCCGCCAGGTTGGGCGGCAGCGGCCCGATTTCGACCAGCAGGCCGATATTTTTGGCCCTGGCTCGCTCACCCAGGATCGAGCTGACATTGGCCATCAGGCTATCCACTGCAACCGGCGCTTCCTCCAGCACGAGCTTGCCGGCTTCGACCTTCGAGATGTCAAGGATGTCGTTGAGTACGGCCAGCAGGTGCTGGGCCGAGGTGTCGATGGTGTCGAGGCGCTCGGCCTGTTTGGGCGTCACGCCGCCGCGCCGCAGCAGGTGTGCCATGCCGAGGATGCCGTTCATCGGGGTGCGGATCTCGTGGCTCATGTTGGCAAGAAATGCACTCTTGGCCACGTTGGCGGCCTGGGCGGCGTCACGGGCCTCGACCAGCGCCTGGGTGCGCTCGAGTACGACGTCTTCGAGTCTGTCGTGACTCAGGGCGAGTCGTTGCGATTGAGCGCGGTGGATGTCGGCCATGATGCGCAGCACATCCTGCGTATGCCCCACGCCGCGGTAGCGACCATCGGCGACAATCAGGAAGCCATCGGCCGCAACCTTCTTCCCTGCCTCGGCGATAAGCGTCGATACGGCGTGCAATGGCATTTGCTCTTCGATGACGAGGGGTTCGGTGTCCATGAAGATGCAGCAACTGCGGTCAAGGTAGACTTCCCGGTAGAAAGGCTTGGCCAGGCTGCCCATGAAGTGTGCATGATTGATCAGGCCGATCGGCCTGCCGGTGGTGCTGTCGACAACGGGCAGGCTGATCAGGTCCGGGTGCATCGTGAAGGCTTCAAGCACGGTCCGCGTGCGGGCCAGGGTCCCAACCGCCGGGCACTCGCACAGTACACTGCCTGCCATCGGAACTGTCACCGAAGTTTCGCCGGCTACCGGAGAACTGGGGGATCGCGTCATGCGGTTTTCAGGCCCGCCACGACACTTCGCAGGCGCCCGGCAAGTTCCCTGAGGCCCTCGATGGCGGTCGCCGTATCGTGGGCGTGGGCACGGTTTTCCTCTGCCATCACGGTGACCTCCTGCATGTTCTGGGCGATACGCGTGCTTGATTCGCGCTGAACCTCGGTGCCATCGGCGATAGTCTGGACATGGACGCTCGCCCGGTCTACTTCGCAGGTGATGGTGCCAAGCGCTTCCGCCAGCCCGTCGAGCGCCTCTGTGCTCAGCAACGCAGACCGTTCGTTGGCCTTCATCATTTCCGACGTCTGTTGCGTGTCGTTCTGGATGTGGCGAACGATTCCTCCGATTTCCTGCGCCGCTTTGTTGCTCAGATCAGCCAGTTTCCGTACCTCGTCGGCGACCACCGCAAAGCCTCGCCCGGCGTCACCGGCGCGTGCCGCTTCGATGGCGGCATTGAGCGCAAGCAGGTTGGTCTGGGCCGCAATGTCCTTGATGGTAAGCAGCATGGCATTGATCGATTCCGACCGTCGATACAAGGCCTGCACGACTTCGGACGCGGCGCGCACCGATGCCGACGTGTCATCCATGCGCCGGACCGCAAGCTTGGCATGTTCGCGACCAATGTCAGTGTGTTTCCGGGCTGCCAGCGCCACGATGCTGGTGTCCCCGGCATTTGACGCAATCTCGGCAATACTCGTGGTCAGATCCTGCACTTCGCTGGCCGTCCGCTCCGAAGCGTCCTGCTGGCGCTCGGAGGCTAGGCGGATTGCTTCGCCCTTTTTTCCCAGTTGGGTGGACGCGTCGAGTACGCCGCTGACAGACTGGTTGACGCCGGTGATTACCCGCGAAAATGACTCCGCCATATGATTGAAGGAGGCCGCCAGTTCGGCAAGTTCGTCCTTGCTATTGACGTCGATCCGCACGCGCAGATCGCCCCGCGCCATGGTCGACGAGGCTTCGGTGAGACGCCGCAGGGGGCGGGTAATCGCCATGTATGCGGCGCACAATGTATACGCAAGGGCGAGCAGAACCCCGCAGATCAGGGTGGTGACCAGGGTTTGCCGTTTCTTGAGTTCGCCGAGTCTCGCTGCGAGAACGCGATCAAGAGCAGCGATGGCTGTTCCCCCCACCAATTGTATGGCGCTCATCGCCTTGTCGCCGCGTGCGAGATAGTCTTGGGGTGCGACGTCGTAGTCGCTCGTGTCGAGCACTTTGGTGACGAGGAATTCCTGCAAGCCGAGCACGGCATTGCTCAGCTCACCGACGGCGGACTCGAGCTCCTTGCCCGTCGCGGGCCGGCGGCCCGCAATTTTCTGGGCGTCATCGACCAGCCAGTCCACGCTGCCGTCGATGCGCCCGCGCGCGACAGCGAGCAGCTGGCGCATCGCCGGGGGCAGGCGCTGATCAAGAATTGCCGCATAGCCGGTGTTCCGGGCCAGTGCCAGCGATGTGGTGAGCACCGGCAGTCGCACCGTGACGACTTCAACCAGCTGCTGGCTGTCGCGCTCGCCCAGCAGCCTGAGCTCGCTGGTGTCGACGATCAGCTCAGTCAGGGCGACAACATTTTCGCTGATGGACGAGTGGGACTTGACGATGTCCTTGCGGCTGCCGCCGGCGGCGCTGGCCAGCGTGTCCCACTCTGCACGCAAGGCTTTGATGCTGGCGGCCACCTTCTCATCCTTGATGGCTTCCTGTAGCGCCTGCGCGGCATTGTCCATGGCTGCCGCCACGAGCTTTCGCTGTGGATTTTCCTTCCCCTCTTGATCCGCGAGACGCAGGGCATCCACGGCGTGCGCTTGCAGCGCGAGGTTCAGATTCAGCAACGCCAACTGGGTCGGCAGGCTCCGTTTCGCCATGCCGACTCCGCTGATCTGCTGCTGGGCGCGATCCCACACCAGAAAGCCCAGAATCAGTACGGGAATCATGACCAGTACGCCGAGGGCGAGCAGCTTGCGTCGAAAATCGATGCTGCCGATCAGGCGGATGGCGGGATTCAGCAGGAATATCATGGCTCAGGCGGAAGGCAGTAGGAAGGGCCCACCATTTGAGCAGTCTGTTGTTGCAGCTTGATGAAGTACATGTTTCAGGTGGCCGATTTGCCGCCAGACAACACGGATTCAGTAATGGCTTGGGCAAATCCTGTGAGGGTTCGCCTTAGCCCTCATGCGGGCTCAAGCGCGGCAGGTTCAGGCCGCGGATCCGTTTCATTTTGGCCGGAATATCCGCCAGCAGGGCGGCGTGACGCGGTCCGTGCCAGCCGCCAATCAGGGTCACGGCTTCGCGCAGGTGCGGGTCGCGGCCGGCACAGACCATCAGCAGGGTGCCGGCGCTGGCCAGGTCGTTGAGTTGCCCCAGTTCCTCCTGCAGTCCGGCGAGGCGCTTGATGGCGGCCGCGCCGGACTTGCCCGGAATCATCGGTCCGAAAAACTCGATGGCGTAGCGCAGCCGCTTGATGCCGATGCGCAGCTCATGCAGCGAAGGCGGGTAGTCGACGCGGGCGGCATCGGCCAGTTCGAGAATTTTCTTCAACTGGCGGCGCAGGCGGCGGTCGGCGAACTGCAACAGCGACGAAGGCTCGTCCCCGGCCCCCGGCGGCTCGACGAAGGGGGCGCGCTGCAGCAGGCTGCCGGCGGTCAGCAGCAACTGGCTATAGCCGGGTTGCCGCAATACATGGCGGATATTGGTCCGCGCAACGTAAAGGCGATTGGTGATGGCGCTGGCCAGATCGGTCAGGCGCGGTTCGTCCGGCAGCGCGCTGGCCACCGGTGCGACTATTTCCGACATCAGTACATCGAGGTCGCGGGCCTGCCCGAGCGCCTGCATCAATTCACGCATCGGCGGCACCAGTTGCTCGGTGAAACCTGCCGGCAAGACGGGTCGGAACATGCGTAGCGCAGCCCTCATGCGGCGCGTGGCGACCCGCATCTGATGCACGTACTCGGGGTCGTCGCTATGCACCGCGCCGTGGTGGTTCAGTTGCAGATGCGACAGGCAGTCCAAGGCAATCAGGCGCAAGGCGGCCAGCGGCGTGTCGTCGGCATCGATCGGTACATCGCCGGCCTTCACCGGGGCGGTGCCCGAGTTCTGGAACAATCGGTAACCCCGGTCTGCCTTGGACAGCAGCAGCGGCGGCAGGGCCTGGCGTTGGGCGAGTTCGAGGGCCAGCGTGTAGAGGCTGTCGATGCTGCCC
>CAMBRI010000164.1 GCA_945870205.1 Sulfuritalea hydrogenivorans sk43H
CGACATCGGCGGTACCAAGACGCTGTTGGGTCTGGCGCAGGACGGGGCGTTGCTGGCCGATCGCCGATATGCCAACGCCGACTTTTCCGATTTCGCCAGCGTCCTGGCCAGTTTCTTCGCCGACGCGCGGATCGAGCCGGCGAAGATCAGTAGCGGCTGCCTCGCCGTGGCCGGCCCGGTCGCCGACAACGGGCGCTCAGCGCAGCTGACCAACCTGCCCTGGATCATCGATGCCGACGCCCTTTCGCGCCGCTTCGGACTGCCCACGCTATACCTCGCCAACGACTTCGCGGCGGCTGCGCAGGGTGCCGTCGCTGCGTCTTCGGCTCATCTGGTCACGCTGCAAGAAGGGCAAACGCTAAGTACTGCTCCCCGCCTGGTGCTAGGAGCAGGCACGGGTCTTGGCATGGCCATCGTGCTGCCCGAAAGCGGCAACTGGCGCATCGTGCCCGGCGAAGGCGGCCACGTCGCATTTGCGCCCGCCGATGCCCGACAAGTGGCCTTGTGGTCTTTTCTACAGGCGCGGCACGGCCGCGTCACCTGGGAGCGGATCGTGTCGGGGCCGGGGCTCACCGCCATCCACGAGTTTATCGCGGGCACGGTAATGCCGCCGGAGGAAATCGCGAGCCGCGGGCTGGCAAATCCAACGGGTACTGAACGCAGTTCGCTGGACTTGTTTCTGGCCGCCTACGGCGCCTTCGCCGGCGACATGGCGCTGGCCTGCCTGGCGCGCGGAGGCGTCTTCCTTGCCGGTGGAATCGCCGGCAAGCTGTTGCCGCTGCTGCGCGAAGGCGGTTTTCTTACCGCATTCAACGCCAAGGCGGAGCATGCCGCCATTGCCGCGCGGATGCCGGTGCACGTTGCCACCGACCCGCTGCTTGGGCTTCAGGGCGCATTGATCCTCGCGAAAAAGCCTGTTGTTGATGATTGTCAATATGCTGTCATGCAATGAGCGCAGCATGGTAGCGAAGGATCTCAATCATCAGGAGGATGGAAATATGGCAACAGCAAAAAACCCGACAAAAACTTCAAGCGCCAAGCGCCCGGTACCCGCGCCCAATGTTGCAGCGGCAAAGACCAAACTGGCGAGTAAGACGAAATTGGCGGCCAAACCGGAGCCGACGGCCAAGGTGAAGGCTGCGCCCAAGACCGCGCCAGAGAAAAAGGTGGCCCCCAAGAAGGCTGTGGCAGTGCGTTCGCGCGCCAAGAAAAAAACGCCGGCCGTATCGCCGGAACAGCGGAAGTATTACGTCGAGGTCGCGGCCTATCACATCGCCGAACGCCGCGGCTTTGCGCCGGGCAATCCGCTTGAAGACTGGGTTCAGGCCGAAGCCGAGATTGACCGCTTGCTGGCCGAAGGACGCTTGGGAAGCTGAACCCTGCGCCGCAGCGATCAGGCCGGCAACAGCACCAGAGCCGCGAGCGGGGGAAGGGTCAGCGATACAGATGCCGGAAAGCCCATCCAGGGGCTTGGTTGGGCGCTGACGCGGCCGTTGTTACCCAGATCGCTGCCGCCGTAGTGCGCCGAATCCGTGTTCATGCGCTCCACATAATCCTGCGCCAGCGGCACGCCGAGCCGATAGTTGTGGCGCGGTACCGGGGTGAAGTTGAGTACCACCACGGCGTGGCGTCCATCGCGACCGTGGCGCAGCCAGCTCACCACCGACTGGTCGGTGTCATGACAGTCGATCCATTGGAAACCGCCAGGAGAGAAGTCCAGTTCATGCAAGGCTGCCTCACTCACATAAAGCCGATTGAGTTCTCGCATAAGGCTCTGAATGCCCTCATGCAGGCTGTACTGCAGCAGATGCCAAGGCAGTTCTTCGCCAGCCCGCCATTCCCAGGGCTGTCCCAGTTCGGCGCCCATGAACTGCAGCTTCTTGCCCGGCGCCATCATCTGGTAGGCCAACAACAGGCGAAGGTTGGCGAAACGCTGCCACTGGTCACCCGGCATCTTGCCCAGCAGGGAACTCTTGCCGTGCACCACTTCGTCGTGCGACAGGGGCAGCACGAAGTTCTCGCTGTAGGCATAGAGCTGGCCGAAGGTCAGCCGCTCATGGTTGTAGCGCCGATACACCGGGTCGTGCTGCATGTAGTCGAGTGTGTCGTTCATCCAGCCCATGTTCCACTTCATCGAGAAACCCAGGCCACCGAGCCATGTCGGCCTCGATACCATCGGCCAAGCGGTCGATTCTTCTGCAATGGTCAGGGCGCCCGCGAACTCGGCGTGCACCATTTCATTCAACTCGCGCAGGAAGGCAACGGCTTCGAGGTTCTCGCGTCCGCCATGAACGTTCGGCGTCCATTCGCCGGGCTTGCGCGAGTAATCGAGGTAGATCATCGAAGCTACGGCATCGACACGCAAGCCGTCGATGTGGAACTCGGACAACCAGTAGCAGGCAGACGACAGCAGGAAACTCCTGACCTCATTTCGACCGTAATTGAAGACATGGGTGCCCCAATCGGGATGCATCTTCTGCTTCGGATCCTGGTGCTCGTAGAGTGCCGTGCCGTCGAAGTGGGCAAGCGCCCAGTCATCCGCCGGAAAGTGCCCCGGCACCCAGTCGAGGATGACACCGATGCCGGCCTGATGGAGGCTGTCGATCAGGAAGCGCAGATCGTCGGCGCTACCGAAGCGCGAACTCGGCGCGAAGAAACCAGTGCATTGATAGCCCCAGGATTCGTCGAGCGGGTGCTCCATCACCGGCAGGAATTCAACGTGGGTATAGCCCAGGTCGACCAGATAAGGCACCAGCCGCTCAGCCAGGTCGCGGTAACTGTAGAAGCTGCGGTCAGGATGACGCATCCAGCTGCCCAGGTGCATTTCGTACACGCTCATCGGCGCCGACAGCCAGTCGAGCTTCGCTCGTGCCTGCATCCAAGCCTCGTCATTCCAGGTGTGCGCCGAGTCCGGCGTCACGCAGCAGGCCGAGGCCGGGCGCCGCTCGAAAGCGCGGGCGTAGGGGTCGCTCTTGAGCCGCAGCGCGCCGCTGCCGCGGACGCGGATTTCGAATCGGTACAAGGCGCCCGCGGCCAGTTCTGGAACGAACAACTCCCAGACGCCGGACGCGCCCAGAGTCGCCATGGGGTGCGCACGGCCATCCCATCCATTGAAACCACCCACGACAGAAACACGCTCGGCATTCGGTGCCCAGACGCGAAAACAAACGCCGGAAATACCGTCACGGGATTCCGGTACGGCGCCAAAAGTTCGCCAGGCCTGGCGCAAGCGCCCGGCGTTGAACAGAAACAGATCGTCCGCGGGCGGTCGCGGGGCGAAGGCGTAGCTGTCGTACTGCGCAAGGCCATCGACATTCAGGCGCCAAGGTCGGGGCGGCTGTGCAGAGCCCTGCCACTCGAACAGGTCGGACCCGCTGCGGCGTTTGAGCGGGGCCCAGGTGCCGTCGGCCAGTTCCACGGCAATCGATTTTGCCTGCGGGCGAAAAACCCGAAGACGCCAGCCGGCACCTTCGGCATGGAGGCCCAGTACGGAGAAGGGATCGTGTTCGCGCGCTTCGAGCAATGCGGCGTAGGCAGAGGCGGGCATGGTTATATACTCAGAGAAGTTTTTGCTATCGTATTGATTGTAGCCGCAACGGAGAATTCACCATGGTTTCAATTTTAGTGCAAGGCGGCAGAAAAGCCGTGCAATTGCCCGGCCGGGAGAGGACATAGTCGTGAGAAACAGCGAAATCGCACGCAATACATTTGGCATCGTGCTGGCCGGTGGCCGTGGCAGCCGTCTGATGCAACTCACCGACTGGCGCTCGAAACCCGCGGTGCCTTTCGGCGGCAAATTCCGCATCGTCGATTTCACGCTGTCGAATTGCGTGAACTCGGGCATCCGCCGCATCGGTGTCGCCACGCAGTACAAGGCGCAGAGCCTGATCCAGCACCTGCAGCGCGGCTGGAGCTTCCTCGATGGCCGCTTTCACGAGTTCATCGACATTCTGCCGGCCCAGCAGCAGATAAGCGAACACTGGTACCGGGGAACGGCCGATGCGGTATTCCAGAATCTCGACCTGATCCGGCGTAACCGGCCCAAGCATGTGCTGGTGTTGTCCGGTGATCACGTCTACAAAATGAACTACGCGCGCATGCTGGCCGAGCACGCCGAACGCCAGGCCGATTTCAGCGTCGCCTGCATCGATGTGCCGCGGATGGAGGCTACCGACTTCGGCGTCATGCACGTCAACGAACAGCAGCGCGTGGTGGCCTTTGTCGAGAAGCCCAAGGATCCGCCGGCAATGCCGGGCCGCCCCGACCGCGCCCTGGCCAGCATGGGCGTGTATGTGTTCAATGCGGATTTTCTTTACGAGCAGTTGATCCGCGACCATGACGACCCGCATTCCTCGCACGACTTCGGCAAGGACCTGATCCCGCACTGCGTAGACCGTTACCGGGTATTTGCCCACAACTTCGTGAATTCCTGCGTCGGCATGGACGAGACCAAGGTTCCCTATTGGCGCGATGCCGGCACCATCGATGCCTATTGGGAGGCCAACATGGAACTGACCAAGGTCACCCCCGAGCTCAATCTGTATGACGATGAATGGCCGATCTGGACCCACCAGGAACAACTGCCGCCGGCCAAGTTCGTTTTCGACGATGACGGCCGGCGCGGCATGGCGGTGGATTCGCTGGTTTCCGGCGGCGACATCATCAGCGGCGCGCTGGTGCGTCATTCGCTGCTGTTCTCGCGGGTGCATGTGCATAGCTACGCGCAGATCGAGGACTCGGTGATCCTGCCCGACGTGGACATCGGCCGCCGGGCAAAGCTGCGCCGCGTGGTGATGGACAAGCATTGCCGCGTCCCCGAAGGATTGACCATCGGCTACGACATCGAGGCCGACCGCCGTCGCTTCCACGTCAGCGAAAATGGCGTCACCCTGGTGACGCCGGAGATGCTCGGACAACAAGCCCACCACATTCGCTGATATCCACGATGCGTTGGCTGCGCCCCCGATCATGAATATCAGCAATGTCATTAAGGAGGCCCCCCGCCCCCGGTCCACGGCTGGCTTTGCACAGCCAGCCGGCTGCGGCGGCGCAAAGCGGTGCTTTGCGAAACCCCGCCTTCGCCCCCCGCCCCGGGGCGGGGGGCGAAATTTGCTCGCTGCGCTCGATAATATGGATCACTCTCTCATCTCTCTCATTCGTCCGGCGCCGGCCTCCAACCGCTCATGAAAACCCTCGACCTCGTCTTCCTCTGGCACATGCACCAGCCGGACTATCGCGACCACGGCGCGGCGGGCGAGTTCATGCTGCCCTGGGTGTATCTCCATGCCATGAAGGATTATGTCGACATGGCGGCGCATCTGGAGCGCCATCCGCAGATCCACTGCGTGGTGAATCTGGTGCCGGTGCTGCTCGACCAGATCGAGGACTATGCGCAGCAGTTTGCCAGCCGCCAGTTCCGCGATCCCTTGCTGCGCATCCTTGCAATGCCGGACCTGGAGCACATCGGCGAGGACGATCAGCACCTGCTGCTGGCCACCTGTTTCCGCAGCAACCACACCACCATGCTGGCGCCATTTCCCCACTACCAGCGCCTGCACGACGTCTACCTGCTGCTCACGCAAGACAACAAAACTCGCTGCAGCTATCTCTCCGGTGCCTACTTCTCCGACCTCGTGACCTGGTACCACTTGGCCTGGACCGGCGAAACCGAGAGGCGCCGCAATCCGCTGCTGGCCAAGCTGATGAGCCAGGGCGAGGGTTATGGCGCAAAGGACCGGCAGCAATTGCTGGCCAGCATCGGCGAACTGATTGCCGGACTGATCCCGCGCTGGCGGGCACTCGCCGCGAGCGGCCAGGTCGAGATCTCATCCACCCCGAACACCCATCCGCTGTCACCCTTGATGCTCGACTTCCGCTGCGCGCGCGAAAGCCTGCCTGACGCACCGCTGCCCTTCACCGCCGCCTATCCGGGCGGACGCAGCCGGGTCATTGCCCACATCGATGCCGCGCGCATCAGCCATGCCCGACGCTTCGGCGCACCGCCGCTAGGCATGTGGCCGGCGGAAGGAGCAGTCTCCGAAGACTTCATCAAACATCTTGCCGCCGCCGATTGCCGCTGGATCGCCAGTGGCGAAGGCGTGCTGAAAAACAGCCTCGCCGCGAGCAAGCTGAGCGACCCGCAAGCCGCCTACCACCCCTGGAAGCTGGAGAAGGCCCCCGGTCTGACGCTGTTCTTCCGCGACGAGCGACTCTCCGACCTGATCGGCTTCGATTATGCCAAATGGCACGGTCGCGATGCGGCCCAGCACCTGGTCCTGCAGCTGGAAGCCATACTCGACGCCGCGACCGGCGACGAAAGCCCGGTGGTCAGCATCATCCTCGACGGTGAAAACGCCTGGGAACACTACCCCTACAACGGCTATTACTTTTTCGAAGACCTCTACGGCCTGCTCGCCGAGCATCCGCGCATCCGCAGCACGACCTACGCCGAACTGCTGGCCCGGCCGAGTCCGCCACCAGCCACCGTCCTGCCGCGCCTGACGGCCGGCAGCTGGGTATATGGCACGCTTTCGACCTGGATTGGCGACGACGCAAAAAACCGCGGCTGGGATTTGCTGTGCGAAGCCAAACAAAGCTGCGACCGGATCCTTGGCAGCGGCCGCCTGGACAGTGCGCAAGTCACTGCGGTCAACGCGCAACTAGCGATCTGCGAAAGCTCCGACTGGTTCTGGTGGTTCGGCGACTACAATCCGTCGGCTGCCGTTGCCAGCTTCGACAGCCTCTACCGGCGCAACCTTGCCCGGCTCTACGGCCTGCTTCAACTCGAGCCGCCGGCCCATCTCGACACCCCCATTTGCGCCGGATCGGAGACTGCCGAAGGCGGTTCGATGCGGCGCGTCACCGTTTCCCAAAGCTGACGGGCATGACTTTGAAAGACACCCTTGACATGAAATTCACGCCCGTTCCCCCTCTCCCCCAACCCCTCTCCCGCAAGGGGCGAGGGGAGCGTCGCGAGTCGCTGACGCGACTTTCACTTTAATTTCCCCATGACCATCAGTCTTTTGTTCGGGGTTCACGCCCACCAGCCCGTCGGCAATTTCCCCGCCGTCATCGACGACGCCCATGTCCGTAGCTACGGCATGTTCCTGCGCGTCATGGAGCGCTATCCGGAATTCCGCTTCAGCGTTCATTTTTCCGGCTGGCTGCTCGATGTACTGTTCGAGCGCTTCCCCGACGACATGGCGCGGCTCACGGCCATGACGCGAAGAGGTCAGGTCGAGTGGTTCGGCTCAGGCGACTGCGAGCCCGTACTGGCAGCGATTCCGCATCGCGACCGCGTCAGCCAGATCGTCACGCTCTCCGACAAAATCGAGCGTCGTTTCGGCATGCGCCCCTCCGGCGCCTGGCTCACCGAACGAGTATGGGAATCCTCTGTGGTGACCTCACTGGTCGCCAGCGGCATTCGCTACGTGGCGGTAGACGACTACCACTTTCTTTGCGCCGGCGAGGATCAGGCACGCCTCGACAGCTTTTTCTCCACCGACGAGGACGGCCGCCGTCTCGACCTGTTCCCGATTTCCGAGGGAGCTCGCTACCGCCTGCCTTTCTCACCGGCGGGCGAGGCCGTCGCCTGGCTGGAGGATCTCGCACGCCAGGGGCGCCGCGCCGCCATCTACTTCGACGACATCGAAAAGTTCGGCATCTGGCCCGAAACCTATGAATGGGTGTTCGAGAAAGGCTGGCTGACGCAGTTCGTCGAGGGCGTGCTGGCCTCGCCCCTGATCCGCACCGAGACCTATGCCGACTACCATGCGCGCGAAAAGACGCGCGGCATCGTGTACCTGCCGACCACCTCCTACATCGAGATGAACGAATGGACGCTGCCGGCCCCGCGAGCGGCGACCTACCATGCCCTTCTCGAGCAGGAAAAGGCCGCCGGCCGCTTCGAGGCGCACAAGCCCTTCCTGCGCGGCGGCATCTGGCGCAACTTCATGTCGCGCTACACCGAGGCCAACTGGATGCACAAGCGCATGCTCGGCGCCTCGCGGCGCCTCGCCGCGCTGCCGCCCGAGCAACGGACGCCCGAACTGCAGGAGTACCTGCACCGCGCCCAGGCCAACGATGCCTACTGGCACGGCCTGTTCGGCGGGCTCTACCTGCCCCACCTGCGCCGCGCCATCTGGAACAACCTGCTCCTGCTGGAGGCTGCGCTGGAGCGTCTGGCCCCCTGGCCGCGGCAGCAGCAGGGTGACCTCGATCATGATGGTCACGTCGAAACCGCCTTGCGCAACCCGTTCATCCACGCCTATGTGCGCGACGACGGCCATGCCTCGCTGGTGGAATTCTCCAGCCTGGCCCTGGCGCACAACTTCGGCGACACATTGCGGGCCTACGAAGAGGCCTACCATGCCAAGATCCGCGTCGCCGATGTGGCCCAGACCACCCATGCGAGCGGCGAAGGCATCACCTCGGCCCACGACCGCGTCGCCTTCCTGCACACCATCCTGCCCGGCGACGCCGACCCGGACGAGCGTCCACGCGGCATCTTCGTCGATAGCATGGTTGGCGCCAACGACATGTTGCGTCCCCTGGATTTCTACGCAGCCGGCGAGCTTCCCGGGTCCTGGATTGCCACCGGCGAGGGTTGGCGCATCGACAAGGCCTACCAGCTCGACGGCGACACGCTGAGCGTCGTTTTCCGTGCCGAGGGCGCTTCGCTGCCCAAGCTCATCGAAACCGAACTGAACCTGGCAATGCCCAGTTGCGACGGCTATGGCGGGCGCTATGTGCTTGCCGATGGGCGCGTTCCCGGCGGCTTCGGCGAAGCGCTCGATCTGGCGAGTGCGCAGCAGATCACGCTCGACGACAGCGAACTGCGCGGATCATTGCTGATCGAAACCAGCCGGCCGATCCGGCTTGAGGCGCGGCCACATCGCACGGTTTCCCAGTCCGAAGCCGGCTTCGAGAAAATCATGCAGGCCGTGTGCCTCGCGCTATCCTGGGCGCCTGCATCCGGCGCCGATCAGCGCATCACGCTCAGGGTGATTCCTGCATCGTAGAATGCAAAAGCGCAATAGTGCCCCCCACCCCCCGTCCCCCGCCCCGAGGCGGGGGCTACTAATTTGCTCGCGATGCTCGATAATTACTAGTAGTTCGTTCCATTAAAACAAATACACATTACGCGATTCCGATGTCGAACTTATTCCATCGAAACACAACGGGAAGCTGGTTCATTTCGTCAATGCCCTTGAGGATGCGCGCCTTTAGTTCGTCAAGCGAGGCGACGCGAATAT
>CAMBRI010000165.1 GCA_945870205.1 Sulfuritalea hydrogenivorans sk43H
ATTCGGCGCTGGATACAGCGATTTCCTCGTATTGCCGGCGCGAACGACGCTTCGGGCGCACCAGCGAACAGGTAGTCGAGCAGGTACGCGCCGTGAATCACGTGCAGAGCGCCGTCGGCGACGATGCTTAAGACGCGGGTCATTACCGCGCTGCTGCTGGTTGCCGGGCTCGCACTGATTCTGTTTGCCCTGCCGCCCCTGGCCGCCGTGCTCAGCTTTGCCGCGATTGCCGCTGTGGCGGCCTGGGAGTGGGGTGGCCTGATGAAACAGGACCCTCCGGCACGGGTGTTGTATGCAATGACGCTGCTGCTGTTTTGCTGGCAGCTCACCGTGGCGGCGCCGCAGCTCATCCCGATTCTTCTGGGTATTTCGGTGGCATTCTGGATACTGGCGGTGCCCTTGTGGTTCCGCTTCAAGTGGACGCTGGCCGGCAACGATTTCTTCGGCTATCTGCTCGGTGCGCTGGTGATTCTGCCGACCTGGGCGGCAATGGTGGCGCTGCATGCGGTGAGTACCTGGTTGATGCTGGCGGCCATGGCGCTGGTCTGGGTTGCGGACGTTTCCGCGTATTTCGCGGGGCGGGCTTTCGGCAGGCACAAGCTGGCGCCGACCATCAGCCCGGGCAAGACCTGGGAAGGTGTGGCGGGCGCAGTGGTCGGGGTGCTGATTTACGGAGGCATCGTGCTCACCTTTACGCCGCTGGCAGGAAGCCTGCCGCTGTCCACGCCACTCCTGGTTCTGCTGCTGATACTGCTAACGGCGGTCAGCGTCATGGGCGATCTGTTCGAGTCGCTGTTGAAGCGCCAGGCCGGCATAAAGGACAGCAGCAATCTGTTGCCGGGTCACGGCGGCGTGCTCGACCGCATAGACGCCCTGACCTCGACCCTGCCTCTGGCCGCACTGATCCTGTATCTGGTCCGCTCATGAAACTGACCATTCTTGGCGCCACCGGTTCCATCGGCGTCAGCACCCTCGACGTTGTGGCGCGTCATCCGGATCGTTTCGAGGTCGTGGCCCTGACCGGGCACAGCCAGGTGGAGGTTCTTGCCGCACAATGCCGGCAGTTCCGACCCGTATGGGCCGTGGTGGGTAGCGCGGAAGCGGCGCAGCGGCTTGCGGGCCTGCTCGGGAAAGCCGGATCGCGCACCGAAGTGCTGTATGGTGCGGACGCGCTCGCCCAGGTGGCCAGTCTGCCCGAGGTTGATGCCGTGATGGCCGCCATCGTCGGTGCCGCCGGACTGCCGCCGACGCTCGCCGCAGCAAGGGCCGGCAAGCGGGTGCTGCTTGCCAACAAGGAAGCGCTGGTGATGGCCGGCGCGGTTTTCATGGCCGAAGTTCGTCGCGCCGGTGCACTGCTGTTGCCGATCGACAGCGAGCACAATGCCGTGTTCCAGTCGATGCCCTGCAACTATTCAGGCGACATGACGCGCGGCGGAGTCAGGCGCATCCTGTTGACCGCCTCGGGCGGGCCGTTTCGCACGGCATCGCCTGAGCTGCTGGCGCGGGTGACGCCCGAGCAGGCGGTGGCGCATCCAAACTGGGTAATGGGGCGCAAGATTTCGGTTGATTCGGCGACCATGATGAACAAGGGTCTCGAGGTGATCGAGGCGCACTGGCTGTTCAACGCTCCCGCGGACAGGATCGATGTCGTGATTCATCCGCAGAGCGTGATCCATTCCCTCGTCGATTACGAAGATGGATCAGTGCTGGCCCAGTTGGGCAATCCCGATATGCGCACGCCGATCGCTCATGCACTGGCCTGGCCCGAACGTATCGATTCGGGCGTGTCGCCGCTTGACCTGTTCGCCGTGGGCCAGCTCAATTTCGAACGTCCGGACCTGGCGCGCTTTCCCTGCCTCGACCTGGCGTATCGGGCGCTTCGCGCGCAAGGCAATGCCGCCGCGGTGCTCAATGCTGCCAATGAGGTGGCGGTGACGGCATTTCTCGAGCGCCGCCTGACCTTCCTGGGTATTGCCGATGTAATTGCTGCAACGCTCGATGTGGTGGCCGCGGCACCTGTGGACGATCTTGCCGCAGTGCTTGAAGCCGACCGGCAGGGGCGGGCGGCAGCACTTGATGTTCTGGCGCGCCATGCGGCGCGATCCGCATGAGCCCGGAAATGCTGGCCTGGTACGCAGGCGCTTTCCTGGTGGCGCTGGCGGTTTTGGTGGTGGTGCATGAGATGGGACACTACCTTGCGGCGCGCTACTGCAACGTCAAGGTGCTGCGTTTTGCCTTCGGTTTCGGCAAGGTGATCTGGATGCGTCGCTACGGCCGCGACGGCACCGAATGGGCCGTTTCGGCGTTCCCGCTGGGCGGCTACGTCAAGATGCTCGACGAACGCGAGGGCGAGGTTGCTGCCGCAGAGTTGCCGCGCGCTTTCAACCGTCAGTCGATAGGTCGGCGCGCCTTCATCGTCGCGGCCGGCCCTGCGGCCAACTTTCTGCTGGCTATCGTGCTCTACTGGTTCCTGTTCATGAACGGGATCACCGAACTCAAGCCGCGGCTCGGCCCGCCACCCGCGGGTACCGCAGCCGCGATGGCGGGTATCAGCGAAGGCGTCACGGTGCGCGCGGTCAATGGCCAGGCGATCGAGACCTGGCAGCAATTGCGCTGGGAAGTGATGCGACGGGCGCTGGACAAGGAAGCGCTGCAGTTGGAAGTAATCAACCCGCAACGGGAGATCGGCGTTTACCGCGTCGCCAGCGACCGCTTCGATCTGGAAGAACTGGAAAAGGATCCGCTACAGAAGCTCGGGCTGGTGCTTTTCCGACCGCGGCTGCCAGCCGTCGTGGGCCGTGTGCTGCCCGATTCGGCGGGCGATCTCGCAGGATTTCGCGACGGTGACCGCGTGCTGTCGATCGACGGCAAGGCAATTGCCGAATGGTCAGAACTGGCCGCCGCTGCGCGTACCGCCGCCGGACGTCAATTGAGGTTCGCCGTCGAGCGTGACGGCAGGCAAATTGAGCTCGCCGCCACGCCACGAATTGTGGATGAGGGCGGACAGAAACTCGGTCGCCTGGGGCTAATGGCCAGAGAAGGCAGGGGTGAAGCTTTCGAGATGACCACGGTGGTGAGTTACGGGCCCGTCGCGTCAATCGGCCGGGCCCTCGATCAGACCTGGGACACCTCGATTCTGAGCCTGCGCATGATGGGCCGCATGCTGACTGGCGAATTGTCCTGGAAGAACCTTTCGGGGCCGGTGACCATCGCTGATTACGCAGGACAATCGGCGCGGCTGGGCGCTAGCTACTACCTGCGTTTCCTCGCTCTGATCAGCATCAGTCTGGGTGTCCTCAATCTGCTGCCGGTACCTGTTCTGGACGGAGGGCATTTGATGTATTATCTCGTCGAGTTTCTCAAGGGAGGCCCGGTTTCGGAGCGTGCCCTCGAAATCGGCCAACAGATCGGTTTTGCCTTGCTGGCGCTGCTGATGGCGTTTGCCTTCTACAACGATATCAACCGTCTTGTTTCCGGCTAATTTTCGTCCAATTACATGAAAACTAAGTTTCAGTGGAGGCTAGCGCCGATTTCATCGTCGCTACGCGCAGCGGCCGTAACCAACAAAAAACTGCTTGCGGGTCTGCTGGTCGCCCTGCTGGCCCGTTCGGTGTTTGCTTTCGATCCGTTCCAGATAAAGGACATCCGTGTCGAGGGTATCCAGCGCACCGAGGCTGGCACCGTGTTCTCCTACCTTCCGGTCAAGGTCGGCGACACCATGAACGACGAAAAGGCAGCCGCCGCGATCAAGGCGCTGTTTGCCACCGGGTTCTTCAAGGATGTTCGGCTCGAAATCGATGGTCAGGTGCTGGTCGTTGTGCTCGAAGAGCGACCGGCCATCGCCTCGCTTGAATTCAATGGCCTCAAGGCCTTCAAGGCGGACGACCTGAAGAAGTCGTTGCGTGACGTCGGGCTTGCCGAATCGCGCATCTTCGACCGCGCCATCGTCGAACGCGCCGAGCAGGAACTCAAGCGCCAGTATCTTGCACAGGGACACTATGCAGTACAGGTGACGACCACCATCACGCCGCTGGAGCGCAATCGCGTCGGCGTGAATTTTGCCGTTACCGAAGGCGACATCGCCAAGATCAAGCAGATCAACATCATCGGCGCGGGGGCTGTCAGCGAGGCCGACTTGCTCGACCTGATGGTCTTGCGCACACCGGGCTGGCTGACGTGGTACACCAAGAACGACCAATACTCGAAGCAAAAGCTTTCGGGCGACCTTGAGACCCTGCGCTCCTATTATCTCGATCGCGGCTATCTCGAATTCAACATCGAGTCGACCCAGGTGTCTATTTCTCCCGACAAGCAGGACATCTACATCACCGTCAATATTACCGAGGGTGAAAAGTACACAGTGTCTGCGGTTAAATTGGCCGGCCAGTTGCTGTTGCCTGAAGACGAACTGACCAAGCTGGTTCTGGTCCGGCCAGGCGAGGTCTTTTCGCGCGAGAAAATGACCGAGACCACCAAGGCCATCAGTGAGCGCCTGGGCAACGAAGGTTATGCCTTCGCCAACGTCAATGCGGCGCCCGAACTTGACAAGGACAAGCGTCAGGTGGCGTTCACCGTGTTCATCGATCCGGGACGCCGGGTTTATGTCCGTCGCATCAACGTGTCGGGCAACACGCGAACGCGTGACGAAGTGATCCGTCGCGAAATGCGTCAGTCGGAGTCGGGTTGGTACGACGGCGAAAAGATCAACAAATCGCGTACGCGAGTTGATCGGCTCGGCTATTTCGATGAGGTCACGGTGGAAACGCCGCCGGTGGCCGGGACGACCGACCAGGTGGACATGGAGGTCAAGGTCAAGGAAAAGCCCACGGGCAATATCATGCTGGGGGCGGGCTTCTCCAGTGCCGAGAAATTCACTCTGTCCGGGGCGGTACAGCAGCAGAATCTGTTCGGCAGCGGCAAACACGTCGGTGTGCAGATCAGCACCAGCAAGTCGAATAAGGTCTACTCCTTGTCCCATACCGATCCGTATTTCACGGTGGACGGGGTCAGCCAGGGCTTCGACGTCTATACGCGCAAGACGGATACCAGTTCCCTGGCGGTCGGCAGCTTCGGATCCGATTCGATGGGTGGTGGCGTGCGCTGGGGCCTTCCGGTGGCCGAGGATGACTATGTCAATCTGGGACTTTCCGTCGACCGCACCACGCTCAAGCTCGATACCAGCAGTCCCCTGCGTTACCAGGACTATGTCACGCGCTTCGGTGCCAAGAGCAACACCTTGCTCGGCACTATTGGCTGGCAGAAAGACGGACGCGACAGCCTGCTGGTGACCACCTCGGGGGTCCTGCGCAGAGCGGTACTGGAACTTTCCCTGCCCGGCAGCACGGCGACCTATGCCCGCGCGACCTATCAGCACCAGCAGTTCTTCCCGCTCGACCGCAAGCTGACTCTGGCATTGAACGGCGAGATCGGCGTGGCCAAGTCCTACGGCAACAAGGACCTGCCTTTCTTCAAGAATTTCTACGCCGGCGGCATCGGTTCGGTGCGCGGTTTTGACTCAGGGTCCCTGGGGCCGCGCGACTCTGCCACCACCGAGTCCATCGGTGGCAACAAGCGCCTGGTCGGCAATGCGGAGTTGCTGTTTCCCGTGCCCGGCATGGGGCGCGACAATTCGATGCGTTTGAGTGCCTTTATCGATGCCGGCAATGTCTGGGATGACGTCAACAAGTTCAGCCTGGGCACACTGCGATACAGTGGCGGTGTGGCGCTGGCATGGAATTCGCCGATGGGCCCGCTCAAGTTCTCTTATGCCAACCCGTTCAACAAGAAGGCCGATGACAAGGTGCAGCGTCTGCAATTCCAGATGGGCTCGGTCTTTTGATCCCTTCCCCAAAGTGAGAGAATTATGCTGAAGAAATACGTGTTTGCCGGTATCGCCCTTGTGTCGTTTTCTGCCTGCGTTCTGGCGGATAGCAAGATCGGCTTCGTCAATAGCCAGAAGATCCTGAATGATGCTCCGCAGGCTGCAAAGGCGAAAAAGAAGATCGAAAAGGATTTCGAGAAACGCGACCAGGATTTGCAGCGCATTGCCAAGCAGTTGCAGGGCATGCAGGAAAACCTCGACAAGAACTCGGTGACCATGGCCGAGAGCGAGCGCCGCACCAAGGAGCGCGAATTCGGCGAACTCAACCGCGATTTCCAGCGCAAGCAGCGCGAGTTCCGCGAAGACCTGAGTCAGCGCCAGAACGAGGAAATGGCCTCGATCTTCGAGCGCGTGAACAAGATCATCAAGCAAATTGCCGAAGCCGAGAAGTACGATGTGATTTTCCAGGAGGCGGTCTACGCCAACCCGCGCATCGACATCACCGAAAAGGTGATCAAGGCGCTGGGCGACGGCACCAAGTAAGACCCTGTCCGTGGTGCTGCGGCTCGACGAGATCGTCGCCCGGTTTGGCGGAGAACTTGTCGGTGCCGGTGATACCCTGATTTCACGCATCGGCACGCTGGAGAACTCGGGTTCCGGCGATCTGGCTTTCCTCGCCAATCCGAAGTATCGGCATCAGCTGTCGACCACCCGTGCTGCGGCGGTAATCATGGCTCCGCCAGCGGTTGAGGGACTCGCCGCCACAATCCTGACGCCACAGCCCTATCTCTATTACGCCCGCGTGGCGCAATGGCTGAATCCCCTGCCAATGCCGGCTCCGGGAATTCATTCCGCTGCGGTGGTCGAGGGTGACGTGGCGGCGTCGGCCAGCGTCGGGCCCGGCGTCTGGGTGGGTTCGGGTGCGGTGATCGGCGAACGGGTCGTGATCGGCGCGAATTGCAGCATCGGGGCTGGTGTCACGATTGGTGTCGAGACGCGGCTTGCCGCCAACGTGGTGGTCTATGCGAACTGCCGCCTCGGCGCGCGCAACCTCGTCCATTCAGGCGCAGTGATCGGTGCCGATGGCTTCGGCTTTGCGCGCGAGACCGATGGTGCCTGGGTCAAGATTCCCCAGGTGGGCCGAGTACTGATCGGCGACGACGTGGAGATCGGCGCCGGAACCACGATCGATCGCGGCGCCCTGGGTGACACGGTGATTGCCAATGGCGTCAAGCTCGACAACCAGATCCAGGTCGGCCACAACGTGCAGATCGGTGCGCACACGGCAATGGCAGGCTGTGTCGGAATCGCCGGCAGTGCGGTGATCGGTGCTCGCTGCACGGTCGGCGGTGGTGCCGTGATCCTCGGCCACCTGCAAATCGCCGATGACGTCGATGTGGCGGCCGGGACGCTGGTGACCAAGTCGATCCGCAGCGCGGGGAGCTACAGCGGCGCAGTACCTTTCCTTGAGCACGGTGACTGGTTGAAGAATTTCTCGCGGCTGCGTCATCTTGATGCGATGGCCGATAGAATCCGTGCCCTTGAACAGCGGCTTGCCGCACTGGAGAAGAAGTCATGAGCGAAGCAGGCGCAAGCGAGACGGTCGATTCACGCATGGATATTCACCAGATTCTCGACTACCTGCCGCATCGATATCCCATCCTGCTGGTGGATAGGGTGCTCAATGTGGTTCCCGGCGAGCGCATTTCGGCGCTGAAGAATGTCAGCATGAATGAGCCGTTCTTTCCCGGCCACTATCCGCATCACCCGGTGATGCCCGGCGTTCTGGTAATCGAGGCGATGGCGCAGACGGCGGCAATTCTCGCCTTCAAGACCATGGGCAGCAAGCCCGACGGAAAGTCGGTGTACTATTTCGTCGGCATCGACAATGCACGCTTCAAGCGTCCGGTCGGCCCCGGCGACCAACTGATAATCGATGTCGCGCTGAATGCCAACAAGCGCGGCATCTGGAAATTCTCGGCGACGGCGAAGGTCGACGGCCTGGTGGCGGCGGAAGCCGACCTGATATGCGCGGTTCGCCCGACGCCCTGAACTGCATGAGCATTCATCCAACCGCCATCGTCCACCCCGCAGCCAGGCTTGGCCGCGGCGTGGTCGTGGGGCCGTATTCCCTCGTCGGCGAACATGTCGTGATCGGCGACAATACGGTGATCGGCCCTCACGTCGTGGTCACCGGCCATACCCGGATCGGCAGTGACAATCGCATTTTCCAGTTTTGTTCCATCGGCGAACAGCCGCAGGACAAGAAATACGCAGGCGAGCCGACTTGCCTCGAGATCGGCGATCGCAATACCATACGCGAGTTTTGCACGTTCAATTGCGGCACGGCGCAGGACGTCGGAACCACGCGTCTTGGCAATGACAACTGGATCATGGCCTATGTCCATCTGGCGCATGACTGCCAGGTCGGCAACCAGACCATTTTTGCCAACAATGCCCAACTGGCGGGGCATGTGCAGGTAGGCGACTGGGCCATTCTGGGCGGTTTCACGGTGGTGCACCAGTTTGTGCGGATAGGCGCTCACAGCATTACCGCAATGGGTACCATCCTGCTGCAGGACCTGCCGCCCTTTGTCATGGCCGCGGGAAATCCGGCCGTGCCGCGCAGCATCAATGCCGAAGGCCTCAAGCGGCGCGGCTTTTCCACCGGCGCCTTGGCGGCGGTGAAGCGAGCCTACAAGACGCTGTACAAGAGCGGCATGAAACTCGACGAGGCCCGGACCGGAATAGAGGCCGAGTCGGCTGCGGTGCCCGAATTGGCCGTGCTCGCTGGCTTTCTCGCCGCCCCCGGCCGCGGGATCATTCGCTGATGGCAAGAATTGCCATGGTGGCGGGCGAAGCGTCCAGCGACCAGCTTGCCGGGCATTTGATAGCCGCCTTGAAGCTGCATTTGCCGGCCGCGCAGTTCTATGGCATCGGCGGCCCCAGAATGCAGCGCGAAGGCTTCGATTCGCTCTGGCCGGCCGAGATGCTTGCCGTTCGCGGCTATGCCGAAGTCCTGCGTCACTATCGGGCGATTACCGGCATGCGCAGGCAATTGCTGCGCCGTTTATTGAAAGACCGGCCGGATGTCTTCATTGGCGTCGACGGGTCCGACTTTAACCTGTGGCTGGAAAAGCGCCTCAAGCGGCACGGAATACCCACCATCCATTTTGTCAGCCCGTCGATCTGGGCCTGGCGCCGGAACCGGATGGGCAAGATCGTCCAGGCAGTCAGCCACATACTTGCTCTGTATCCTTTCGAGCCGGCCCTGTATCAGGGCACCTCGGTCAAGTGCAGCTATGTCGGCCATCCGCTGGCCGACGTGATTCCGCTCGAGAACGACCAGCGTGCCGCGCGCGAGCGGCTCGGTGTGGCGCTGACTCGTCCCGTGATCGCCCTGCTGCCGGGCAG
>CAMBRI010000166.1 GCA_945870205.1 Sulfuritalea hydrogenivorans sk43H
TGCACATCGAGCGCATGCGGATCGAGCGGCGAGCGTCCGGTACGCCGCGCCGTGGCGACCACTTCGGGATGCGTCAGCAACACTTCCTCGACCAATTGCCCGAGCCGGGCCGATTCCGCCAGCGCGGTGCCCGGCAGCGTCTCGACGCCCACCGTCAGCGTGCCCTCGTTGAAATCCGGCAAGAACGCCTGTCCCGCCATGCCCAGCGCCGCCAGCGCCACCACCAGCAGGGCCGCGCTGCCGGCGGCAATCGCTTTCCAGCGCTTCACGGTTTTGTCGAGCACCCGGCGATAGCCCGCGCGCAGCCAGTGCACGAAGCGCGGTTCGTGCGGCGCGGTGATTTCCTTGGCCGCCCCGAGGAACATCGAAGCCAGCACCGGCGTCACCGTGATCGACACCAGCAGCGAGGCGAACAAGGAAATGACATAGGCCAGCCCGAGCGGCACCATCAGGCGTCCCTCGATCCCCGAGAGAAAGAACAGCGGCACAAAAACCAGCATGATGATCAGCGTGGCGAAGACGATGGAACCCTGAATTTCCTTGGTCGCCAGAAACACTACGTGCATGGTCGATTCACGTTTCCCTGCGTCCTTCTGGTGGTTCTCGCGCAGGCGCCGGACCACGTTCTCGACCACGATGATGGCATCATCGACCAGCGCGCCCAGGGCAATGGCGATGCCGCCCAGGGTCATGGTGTTGATCGTTGCGCCGAGCATCTTGAGCGACAAGACGGTGGCCACCAGCGACAGCGGCAGCGCCACCAGGGTGATCGCCGTCGAGCGCACAGAAAGCAGGAAGGCGAAGACGATGGCGACGATAAGGATCGCCCCGTCGCGCAGCGCCGCCATCAGGTTGGCAATCGAGATTTCGATAAAGTCGGCCTGACGGAACAGCCGGGTTTCGATCTTCATCCCCGCCGGCAATGACTTCTGAATGTCGGCCATGGTGGCATCCAGCCGGCGCGTCAGCTCCAGCGTGTTGGCCGCCGGCTGGCGCTGGATGCCGAGCACCACCGCCGGCTTGCCGCGCGTCGAGCCGACCCCGCGCACCGGCGCCGTGCCCAGCGCCACCTCGGCGATATGGCGGATCAACACCGGCTGGCCGTGCTTGATCGCCACCACCGCCTCGGCAATATCTTCCGTCCGGGTAATGCGGCCGATGCCCTGGATCAGGTATTCCTGCCCGTTCTCGGCGTAGTAACCCGCCGCCGCGTTGCTGTTGGCACCCTCGACGGCCTTGATCGCCTCGTCGATGGTCAAGCCATAGGCTGCCAGCCGTTCCGGCTTCAGCGTCACCTGGAACTGCTGCAAATCGCCGCCGATGGGCAGCACCTCGGCGACACCAGGCACCGCCAGCAGGCGTTTGCGCAGCACATAGTCGGCGGTGTTCTTCAGCGTCACCGTCCCGCCAGCGCCGACTTTTGCGGGGTCGTCCCAGGTCAGGGCGATGAACATGATTTCGCCCATGATCGACGCCGCCGGGGCCATCACCGGCGCCTCGATGCCAGGGGGTAGCGACGCCTTCGCCAGTTGCAGTTTTTCCGCCACCACCTGACGCGCCAGATAGGCATCGGTGCCCCAGGCGAATTCGACCGTGATGGTCGATAAGCCAACCTTGGTCGCCGAGCGCACGCGGCGCACGCCGGGCGCACCGTTCAACGCCGTTTCGATGGGAAAGGTGACCAGGCTTTCCATGTCGAGCGGTGCCATGCCGTGCGCTTCGGTGACCACCGTCACCGTGGGCGCGGTCAGGTCGGGAAACACGTCCACCGGCGTGCGCATGGTCTGGTAGCCACCCCAGGCCAGCAGCATCAAACCGCCGAGAACGACAAACAGGCGATTGCGCAGCGACCACTGAATGATTTGACCGATCATGTCCGTGACCCTTAGTGCGCGTGGCCGGCGGCAGCGGCCTTGCTGGTCGACAAGCGCACCAGATAGGCGCCCTTGCTCACCACCCGCTGACCCGCTTCCAGCCCGGAGACCACCGCAATCCGGTCACCGTCGCGCGCCCCGGTCTGCACCATGCGCCGCTCGAAACGTGCGCCACCGATCTGCACATACACCACCTGGGCGCCGTTCTCGTCTTGCACCGCGCTGGCCGGGATCAACACCGCCTCTTGCCCGTTGCCGGCAAAGACCTGAATGCGCGCCGTGAGCCCCAGCCGCAACGCGCGCTCGGGATTGGCAAACTCGAAAATCACCGGCACCGTGCGCGTCTGCGCATCGACCCTGCCGCCGACGGCGATCAGCGCGCCATTGCGGCCGATGTCGATGGCGAATCCCTGATCGTAGCCGTCCACCGTGAACGCCGCGCCGCTCGGCTTGCCGACACGGCCGATGTCGCTTTCCGGCACCCGGGCTTCCAGCCAGAGCTTGCCGGTGTTGGCGATATGCAGCAGCGGCGCGCCTTCATTGACGAAGGCCCCGGCGGCGGCCGTCACCTCAGCGACGATGCCATCCATCGGCGCCTTGAGCGCAATGCCACCGCCGCCGCCGAGCTGTTGCGCCCGTGCCGTGGCCGCCTGCATTTCGGCGTGCGCCATGCGCTCATTGGCGCGGGCATCGAGCAGGCGTTTCTCGGCGACTGCCTCTTCCTTGAACAGCAGCTCCATCCGTTCGCGTTCGCGCCGGGTCTGTTCGAGCGTCACCTGTGCCTTGCCGGCCGCCGCGTCGAGGCTGGCTTGATCGCTATCGCCACCGAGACGCGGGCCGAGCACCGCCAGCACCTGCCCCTTTTTGACTGCCTGCCCGATGCGCGGGAAACCGTTAGCCGCGCGCAGCACGCCAGCGGCCGGCGCCACCAGTTGCGCCTCGCTGCCCGCTGGCGCCCGGATCGTGCCGGTGGCGGCAATCGCGGTGCGCGCGAGGCCCTTGACCGCTTCCGCCGTGGCGAAATCGATCTTCCACTGCTGCTCCTTGCTGAAGGCGATGCCTTCCTCGTCATGCGCATGGCCGCCGTGTCCTGACTTGGCGGCGTTAATGTCGGCAAAGACGGTCACCGGGCCGAGGTCATGCGTCAGCGTGCCGAGATCCGATTCAAGGATCACGCTCAGTTCGCGCTCGCCGGCCACAACGGGGGTCGCCGTCGCCCGGAAGATGCCGGGCACTGCCGGGGCCTCGACGACAAAACGCTCGTCGGCGCCCTTGCCCCCGGCGAGCACGATAGTCAGCTTGCCTTGCGCGATCGGTTTGAAGTCGGCGAGTCGCGTCAGATGCGCCGCCAGCGTTGCCGGCTGGCCGACGACCAGGGGCGGGAACTCCAGAAAAAGTTCCGTCTTGTCGGTGAACTGGGTCAGGGTTTCCGGCTCGTCGTGGGCTTGCACGGTGGCCGATGGCTTGCTGCCGTGGTCGTCTTTGGCGGTGGATTTGTCGCCGCACGCCGCCAAGAGCAGGGACATGGCGACAAGGCCCGCCATCAGTGCTGCCGGTGAGGTGATAAATGAAGTCTTCATTCGGGATGGCTTCCGGTCAATTGGTCAAGTTCAATGCGCGCATCGCGCGCTTTGCCTTCGAGATCGAGGGCCGTGGTTTCGGCCTCCAGTGCGCCTTTGTAGGCATCGAGCAGTTCGAGAACAGTGGATTCGCCAGCACGGTAGGCAGCTTCGGCGATACGCACTAGGTCGGCGGAGGGGGCAACCGCCTCGCGGCGGTAGCGTTCGGCGGCGGCGATCAACTGCACTAGCTGGCGATGCAGGCCAATCAAGTCGCCGTCGGCCTTCTGTTTGGCCAAGGCATATTCGGCTCGCGCCGCCATCGCCTGAGCGGTAGTGCGGCGCTCAGCGCCCTGCTGTCGGTCAAAGATCGGCAATGGAATCGATACCGAAAGCAGGGTGCCGTTTTCTCGAAGCACGCCGTCGTCGGTACGCTTGCCACCCACGCCGACGGTTAGTTCGGGGAAATGGCGTTGCGCTGCTGCGTTGTCCGCGTTCGCTGCATCCGCGCGAGCCGCGAGTGCTGTTAGGTCCGGGCGCTGCGCGAGACGCGCCTGCAATCCGGGTAGCCCGGCTGGCAGCGTGGGCAGCAACGTCCCGACGACGCCTTGATCCGTGGCCGGCTGCCCGATCAACGCGGCCAGACGCGCTCGGCTGCGCTCGAGTCCGGCGCGCGCTTCGGCTGCTTTGACTTCGGCCGCCTGCTGCTCGCGTGCGAGACGGCGCCGGTCATAGCCCGAGGCATCCCCGGCGCGCGCCAGTTTGTCGACCACGCCACTGATGACCGCGAATCGCGCCACCCAAACGTCGATGACACGCAAAGCCAACTGCTGCCGGAGCACTTCATGAAAGCAGTGGCGCAACTCAGCCGTCCGTTCCTCGCGCCAGGCCCGGGTTTCGGCTTCCGTCGCATCGAGTCGAAAGCGCGCGGCGTCCTGCCGCAATCCTCGGCGGCCGGAGACATCAAGCGGCTGGGCGATGCGCCAGGTGGATTCGCGCGTGGCCCCGGTTTTATCGCGGGAAATCTCCAGCGCTGGGTTCGCCCAGGTGCCCGCCGCGACGACATCCGCATCCGCTTCGGCGATCCGGGCGCGGGCCAAGTCGGCGAGTTCGGGGCGAGCAAGGCCAAGACGAACGGCATCGTTCTCGGCCAACGGGGCCGCCAGACTGGCCAAAGGCGATAGCAGTCCAATGGCCATTGCCAAGACTGTTGTGCGCCAGAAACTGGGATATAGGGTAAACATCGAAATCCTCAACGAAGGTTGAAAGCAAGGGATTTCGACGGGACGCCACAGCAACCACGGACATCGAGTGCCGTGGAAAAACTAATGTCTAGGGAAAACGCCCCGCCGGATCAGGCGAGGGAATCTCGCGGCGGACGATCAAGGCCGGCCGGGATGAATGAGATAAACGGGGATGCGGGAAGCGCCATCAAAACGTGGTGGCCAACGTTTGGTGATGAAACCACATTAGATGCAGTTGCAGCGCTTGCCGTTGGGCTATGCGCATGACAATGACCGCCCACTGACTTCTTGCCTTGCGGTGTATCTTGATCGCCGATCGCGTCCTCATCGGCCGCCGCATCCGAAACGCTGTGACTGTGATGGTCTATATGGAGGTGCTGCTCAGCCCCCCCCTGCGGGAGATGATCGATGGCATCGCATACACCCGCCACAGCGGCAAAAGCCGCGTTCAGCGAAAAAACAACCGACAGGAGAATGACGATAAAGGTGCGCATCTGCCTATCATCATACCGCATCCGAATGGAAACGAGAACCAGTAAGAAGAACCCAATGCACCACCAACCTCAAAACTTCCCGCGAGAGAATTCCGAAATACGCCCTTTTTGGATCGATTTCGAAAACACAGCCAACCCGCGGCAAGCTGTAATTGTCGATAGTACTGAATAGTCAGGAATCGACAATGAGCAAACCAATACAGGTCAAGCGCTTGATCAGACGCGAAGAACTACTCCGTCTAATCCCACTTTCCGACTCGGCAATTTACCGGCTCGAAAAGTCGGGGGGGTTTCCCAATAGATTCAATCTAACGCCACGTTGCGTTGTCTGGGATCTTGACGAAGTGGAGAACTGGATTCAAGAAAGACGCTCAGCGCTCATCCAACCCCAGCTTTCCCCGGACGTCCAAAAACGCAAATTCAGACCTGTCCAAAAACAGGCATGACGCCGGCACCGGCCCGCTCGGTAGCATCAGATTTCTACGCCGCCGCGCGGGTGGGACGATGAATGGGCGTGATTTCTTTCCCGGCAATCCACGCATCTACCATGTTTGCCCATTGCTGGAGCATGTCCTTGCGCTGATCCGCATACTCTGCCTTGTTGTAGACGGCCCTGACTCCCTTCTGCTCATGGGCCAGGCATTTCTCAATCCAGTCGGTATTAAATCCCGCCTCATGCAGAAGCGTTGAACCCGTTCTGCGGAGATCATGAACGGTGAAATCGTCCAGAGGCAAATCCTTTTTCTTCGCATGCTCGACCGTGACAGTAATAACGCGATTGAGGGTATTGTTGGACATTCCCTTGTCACCTTCATACCGGGACGGCAAGATAAAATTGGATCCTCCTGCGCAGGTCTTCAGCGCAATCATGATGTCCATGGCCTGGTCGGGCAAGTAAATCACATGGGGCCTTCTGGCCTTCATTCTCTGCGCGGGGATGATCCACTTGGCGCCAACGAAATCCATCTCATCCCAGGTCGCATTGAGAAGCTCGCCCTTGCGGATGAGCGTAAGAAGAACAAGCTTCAACGCCAACCGGATTGTTGGCAGCGTCGGTACCAAATCCAACTCCTGGAAGAAAATCCTGATTTCGTCTGGGGAAAGCGCCCGATCTTTGGGCTTGAAGGTCGCGATCGAGGATGCCCTGACATCATCAGCAGGATTTGCGACCTTGTGACCACGCTCGATCGCAAACCTGAAAACCTGAGCAACAATGTCCCGGATGTGAACGGCCGTTGCCGGTGCATTGCGCTGAGTCTTGACCCTTTCGCACAGTGCCCGCAAATCTTCAGCCGCAATTTCCTTGAGAAGACGTCGGCCAAACTCGGGCTCGATATCGCGATCAATGACAGATTTCCTCATGTCCCGGGTACTGTCCGCCATGCGATATTCCTTCAGCCACAGGGTCGAGAACTCGCCGAAAGTTTTGGCCGCTTTCGATTTCTGAATTGAACGCTGCTTTTCCTTGGCGGGTGACTTCCCTGCAGCAATTTCCTTTTTGGCTTCGATCAGTTTCTCTCTAGCCTCGCCCAAGGTCAGGCCTTCTGGGCCGTATTGCCCAAGAACGAGAGTTTCCCGCCGGCCGTTCAGTCGATAGTCGTAACGGAAGGAAACAACTCCTGACGGGGTAACCGCGACATAGAGGCCGTCACGATCGACCAGCTTGTACAACTTGCCGGTCGGCTTGAGGTTCTTCAGTTGGGTATCGGTAAGCATGGTGGCCCTTTCCTGGTCGCCGATACCGTCAACGCAAAATTCCCTAATTTCGCCAGCAAACCCGCATGGTTACTGGGTTTTGCATTTCCCGATACCGTCAACGCGTCCATTTGATGTTGACGGTATCGATGTTACTGAAGCTCTCAAGAAATGCCAATACCGTCACCGATACCGTCTCCAGATGTGGGCTACCCTGAATAGTCAGGAATAGTAAAAAACAGAAAACCCATTGTTTTACCAAGGGGTTTTCGTGTTTTTTGAATAGGTACGAATAGTACCGAAACGCTATGTAATTATTCCCACTCGATAGTCGCCGGCGGCTTGCCGGAAATGTCGTAGACCACGCGATTGATGCCACGCACTTCGTTGATGATACGGTTGGAGACCCTGCCCAGTAGTTCGTGAGGCAATTCCGCCCACTTGGCGGTCATGAAATCCGAGGTCTGCACCGCACGCAGGGCCACCACGTATTCGTAGGTGCGGCCGTCGCCCATGACGCCGACGCTCTTCACCGGCAGGAACACGGCGAAGGCTTGGCTGGTCTTGTCGTACCAGTCGGCAGCGCGCAGTTCGTCGATGAATATCGCATCGGCGCGGCGCAGCAGGTCGGCAAACTCCTGTTTGACTTCACCGAGAATGCGCACGCCAAGTCCCGGGCCCGGGAAGGGATGCCGGTAAACCATTTCGTGCGGCAGGCCCAGCGCCACGCCGAATTCGCGGACTTCGTCCTTGAACAGTTCGCGCAGGGGTTCCAGCAGCTTCAGGTTCAGTGTCTCGGGCAGGCCGCCAACGTTGTGGTGGCTCTTGATGGCGTGAGCCTTCTTGGTCTTGCCTCCGGCCGATTCGATCACATCCGGGTAGATGGTGCCCTGCGCCAGCCATCTGGCATTGGGAAGCTTCTGCGCCTCGGCCTGAAACACCTCGACGAATTCGCGGCCGATGATCTTGCGCTTCTGCTCGGGATCGGCGACGCCTTTCAGGTGTCCCATAAACTGGCTTACCGCATCGACGTGGATGACCTTGACGCCGAGGTTGCGGGCGAAAGTGTCCATCACCTGCACGCCCTCGTTCAGGCGCAGCAGGCCGTTGTCGACAAAGACGCAGGTGAGCTGCTCGCCGATCGCCCGATGCAGCAGCGCCGCCACCACAGATGAATCTACACCGCCGGACAGGCCGAGGATCACCTCCTCCTCGCCGACCTGCTCGCGCACCTTGGCAATCGCTTCCTCGACATAGTTGGGCATGTTCCAGTCGCCGCGGCAGCCGCAGATGTCGCGCACGAAGCGGGTATAGATCTCGCGCCCTTTGAGGGTATGCGTGACTTCGGGGTGAAACTGCACGGCGTAGAAGCCGCGCGCTTCGTCCGCCATGGCGGCGATGGGTGTCGATTCGTTGCTGCCGATGAGTTTGAAGCCGGGCGGCAGTTCCGTGACCTTGTCGCCGTGGCTCATCCAGACTTCGAGCAGGCCATGACCTTCGGCGTTGGTGCGATCCTGGATGCCGTCGAACAGCTTCGAATGGCCGCGAGCGCGCATCTCGGCGTAACCGAATTCGCGCTTGTGGCTGCTTTCGACCTTGCCGCCAAGTTGCGCAGCCATGGTCTGCATGCCGTAGCAGACGCCCAGCACCGGCACGCCGAGCTTGAAGACGATGTCGGGCGCCTTCCATTCCTCGGCTTCATAGACCGAGTTGGGACCGCCGGAAAGAATGATTCCCTGCGGCTTGAACTCGCGGATGAATTCCTCGCTGACGTCGAAGGGATGCATTTCGCAATACACCTGTTGCTCGCGCACGCGGCGGGCAATCAGTTGCGCGACCTGGGAGCCAAAATCTAGGATGAGGATTTTCTGGTGGGCCATGGTGTCAGTCTCGCATTCGCAAATTCGCCAGCAAAAAATACAAAAGGCGGTTCAGAAACCGATCTGAACCGCCGTCCCGCTTGCTCGATCGAAGGTATCAATCGATATGGTAGTTCGGTGCTTCCTTGGTGATTTGCACATCATGGACGTGCGATTCGCGAATGCCGGCGGAGGTGATTTCGACAAATTCCGCCTTCGCCCGCATCTCGTCGATGGTGGCACAGCCGACGTAACCCATCGAAGAACGCAAGCCACCCATCAATTGGTGGATCACCGCGATCACCGGCCCTTTGTACGGGACGCGGCCTTCGATGCCTTCCGGCACCAGCTTTTCGACGTTGGCGTCGGAATCCTGGAAGTAACGATCGGCGGCTCCGTCCTTCATCGCGCCGAGGCTGCCCATTCCCCGATAGGCCTTGTAGGA
>CAMBRI010000167.1 GCA_945870205.1 Sulfuritalea hydrogenivorans sk43H
CCTTCATGATGAGCGTGATCGCGCTCTCCGCCCCCGAGATGATAATCCTGCGCAAGGTGCTGAAGCCCCGCCTGATCGCCACCTTCGTCGGCGTCGTGGCGGCCGGCATCCTGTTGGTCGGCTATGTGTTCAACGCCGTGCTATAGAAATAAGGCGTCAGTGCGCGCCGCCCGTTCGGAGCCAGATTGTCGTCCTCTACCCTTTATCGGGTATGGCAAATGACTGCATCTATTCGTACCATCGTTTAACCTGACTCGAGGAGACATCATGGCGCAGCCGCATCCTCGCACTGACCGAGTATCTGTATCGCCTGAAGGCGAAGTAGTCGGCAGCGGCGTAACCCGCACCGCACGCGAGCGCGGTGTCCTACATAGTGCTCGCGCCGATGGCGTCGAACGGAATGGAGCCATATCATGAAACTGCGAAACACCTGTCTGCTGGCGCTCGCCCTGATGGCGGCCGCGGCGCAAGCCGTCGCCCAGCAGACGACGACTCCGGCCAACACGGTTCAGCGCGAGCTGATCTACTGCGCCGACCGGATGAGCCACGAGGAGCGTGAAGCCTATCGCGCCAAGATGCAGGCGACGCGAACGCGTGAAGCCAAGGAAGCCCTGCGCACCGCCCACCGCAGTGAGATGCAGGAGCGGGCCCGCGCCGCCGGCCGCGAAGGCCCGTGTGAACCGCTCGGTCCGCGCGGCGGCGGGTGGAGCTCAGGACAGGGTAGGGGGCCGGCAAAATGAGCGCGCAGCGGGGACTCCTCTATACCCTGGCCGGGGCCTTGCTGCTGGCCGGTTGCAGCGGCGCGCCCAAGGGCGATCCCGTGCGCGGCATGGAGGTGCACAAGGTCTGCCTCGATTGCCACGGCACCGAGCTCTACACCTCGCCGAAACGCAAGATCCATTCCCTCGATGCCTTGCGCAAGGACGTGGTGCGCTGGGGCGACTACTATGCCCCGGCCCTGTCCGAGCAGGACGTGGATGACGTGACCGCCTACCTCAACCGGGACTTCTACAAGTTCTGATGCTCCAGTCGTGAGCGAGCATGGACAGCCTGAGTTCGACCCATCTGATCGCCACCGCGCTGGTCTTCGCCGTGCCGCTGGTGTTTTCCATGCTCGGGTTGGGGGGCGCCATGCGCTGCGTGCCGATTTTCAAGTGACTGGAACTGCCGCTAAAGACAGTGGCGATTCCCCTGGGCCTGCTGCTCAACGGCGCCATCTCGCTCTCGGCCCTCATGATCAAGGGCGGGGATGGTATCGAACCCGACGAGATTCCCGAGAGCAAGCAGATGGAACTGGTAAACCTGGTTTGAAACGTGCCCGAGGCCGACGTACTGAGCATCGAGAAAGTTTTCAGCTACGACCGCGACTGGCGGCCAGAGACCATGGGCTCTGGCCCTGTGCCGCCTGCCACGAACTCACGGCGTGGGCCTACCCGCGTGTGGTGGGCGACAAGCATGTCTGCATTCCGTGATCCGGCTACGACCGCTGAAAGCAGGCCGGGCGTGATGGCGCGCTTCGGCATCCTTGCCCTGTTTTGCCTGACGCTGCTGGCGCCGCTCGCCGCGCGCGCCGATGACACCTGGATCGTCGCCGGCGCCGATGGCCAGCCGCAGGTGCAGCTCTACTTCTTCTGGTCCCAGAGCTGCCCGCATTGCACGGCGGCGCATCCCTATATCGAGGCCATCCCGCAGGCGCGGCCCTGGGTTAGGCTGCAAGCGCTGGAACTCAGCCGCCATCCGGAGAATGTGAGGCGGTACGAGGCCATGGCGCGCGGGCTTGGCGAAGAGGCGGCCAGTGTGCCGGCGATATTGTTTTGCGGCGAAATGCATGTCGGCTGGGGCGACGATGCGACCACCGGCAGCGTGATACGCCAGCGCCTCGACGATTGCCGTGCGCGCGCCGTCGGGGGCGCCGCGACCACCGCCGGCCCAGCCCGCCCGTCGGCCGCCGCCACCATCAATCTGCCTCTGATCGGCGCGCTCGACCCCGCCAGCCTTTCGCTGCCGGCACTGACCCTGGTGCTGGCCGGGCTCGACGCCTTCAATCCCTGCGCCTTCTTCGTGCTGCTGTTCCTGCTCTCGATGATGGCGCACCAGAAAAGCCGCACGCGCATGCTGATGATCGGCGGTATCTTCGTCGCCATCTCCGGCCTCATGTATTTCGCCTTCATGGCGGCCTGGCTCAATGTCTTCCAGCTTTTCGGCCATCTGGCCTGGGTGACGCTGGCGGCCGGCGCGCTGGCGGTGTTTGTCGGCGCGGTCAACGTCAAGGATTATTTCTGGTTCGAACAGGGCCTGACCCTGTCCATCCCCGAGTCAAAGAAGCCCGACATCTTTCGCCGTACGCGCAACATCCTCAGCGCCGAAAGCATGCCGGCAATGATCGCCGCCACGGCCTTCCTTGCCATCGCCGCCAACTTCTACGAGCTGCTGTGCACCGCCGGTTTCCCGATGGTCTATACGCGCCTGCTGACGCTGTCCGACTTGTCGCCGGCCGGCCGCTATGGCTATCTCGCCGCCTACAACCTGATCTACGTCGTGCCGTTGGCGGCCATCGTCGCGGTGTTTGCCGGCAGCCTCGGCGCACGCAAGCTCAGCGAACGGGAAGGCCGCCTGTTGAAGCTGATGTCCGGAGTGATGATGCTGGAACTGGGTACCCTGCTGCTGCTGGCGCCCGAGCGAGTCAGCCAGGTTGGCATCGCCTTCGGCCTGATGGCGGTGGCGGTAGGCATCACCTTTACAGCCGCGAAACTACGGCGCGACGCATAGAATCATCCCCGAGATGAGCGCGAACCATCACGACCATTCGCATGGGCAAGGCAGCGCGGGGAATCCCGGGCAGCGCCGCCGCCTGCTGGTCGCGCTCGGGCTGACCTGGGGTTTCGCCGCGGTCGAGGCCGTCGCCGGCTGGCAGGGCGGCTCCCTGGCTCTGCTGGCCGATGCCGGCCATATGGTCACGGACGGCGCTGCCCTGGGGCTGGCGCTGCTCGCTGCCTGGGTCGCCGCGCGACCGCCGTCGGCGCGGCATTCCTACGGCTTCGGCCGAGCCGAACTGTTCGCCGCGCTGATCAACGCGTTGGCCATGCTCGCCGTGGTGGCCGGCATCGGCATCGAGGCGTGGTCGCGCTTCGCCGCGCCACACCCGATCGACGGCGCGCTGGTCTCGACGGTGGCCGTGGTCGGGCTGGCGATCAACCTATTTGTCGCCTGGCTGCTTTCGCAAGGTCAGGACAACCTCAACATGCGCGGCGCCTTCCTGCATGTGCTGGGCGACGTGCTGGGTTCCGTGGCAGCGATCGCCTCCGGCCTGGTGGTATGGCTTACCGGCTGGACGCCGATCGACCCGCTGCTGTCGCTGCTGATCGGCGGCCTGGTGCTGGCCTCCAGCCTGCGCCTGCTGCGCGATGCTCTGCACGGTCTGATGGACGGCGTGCCCTTCGCCATCAATATCGCGGCGCTGGGTCGCGAACTCGCCGCCGTGCCCGGCGTGGTCGAAGTGCATGACCTGCATGTCTGGGCGCTGTCGGGCGAGCGGCTGGCGCTCACCGCCCATGTGCGCATCAAGGATCTCGCCGACTGGCCCGCGGTCCTGCAAGGCCTGCGCCACGAGGCCGCGGAACACGGCATCGGCCATGCCACCTTCCAGCCGGAATCCCTGCCATGGGAACCGCTGACACGGCATTGAGGCATCGCTGCAGCGCCATAAATCTGCATCCTTTTTGGCCCGATTTCGTCTTCACCATTATCTGCAAACCCAAGGAGTGAATGCCATGAAGAACATCAAGGTGCTGGGCACAGGCTGCGCCAACTGCAAGACCACGCTCAAACTGATCGCGGACATGGCAGCCGAAAAAGGCGTCGTCGTCCAGCTCGAAAAGATCGAGGAGATCAGGGACATCATGGCTTACGGGGTGATGAGCACGCCCGGCGTGGTGATCGACGGCAAGGTGGTGCATGCTGGTGGCGTGCCCAACCGCGGCAAGATCGAGCAGTGGCTGGCCGACGCGAGTTGATCCCGGAGTCTTGTGGTTCGCTCGGGTTCACGGCAGGATGCGCAAACGGCCGGCATACGCAGATTTCTGAAATTCCGGAAAATCTGCCGATGGCTGGCCCCGGAGCCTTCCGTGTATCGCTTCTTACCACAAGGACAAAGACATGAGCCCGACGGAAAACCCGAGACCACCTTTCCCGCCCTTCGACGCCGAGACCGCGGCCAAGAAGGTGCGCATGGCGGAAGACGCCTGGAACAGCCGCGACCCGGAACGAGTCTCGCTCGCCTACACGCCGGATAGCGTGTGGCGCAACCGGTCCGAGTTCCTCGCGGGCCGCGAGGCCATCGTCCAGTTTCTCACCCGCAAGTGGCACAAGGAACTGGAATACCGGCTGATCAAGGAGCTCTGGGCGTTCCATGGCAACCGCATCGCCGTGCGTTTTGCCTACGAGTGGCATGACGATTCCGGCCATTGGTGGCGCTCGTATGGCAACGAAAACTGGGAGTTCGACGCCCAGGGCTTCATGCAGCGGCGCATTGCCAGCATCAACGACCTGCCGATCCAGGAAAGCGAACGCAAGTATCACTGGCCGCTGGGCCGTCGTCCCGACGACCATCCGACGCTGTCCCAGCTCGATCTGTGATGTCCGCCGGCCGGCATTCGAAAATGCGCCCGACCATGCGCCCGATGCACAAGGAAAATGACACATGAAACCCGCTGCGCCGCGCTTCCACATCGTCGATGTCTTCGCCGAGAGCCGCTGCACCGGCAATCAGCTTGCGGTCGTCATCGGCAGCGACGATCTTTCCGACGAGGCAATGCAGCAACTGGCAGCGGAAACCAATTTTTCTGAAACCACTTTCGTGGCCTCGGCACCAGAGGCGGACGGCGGATACCGCGTGCGCATCTTCACTCCGGCGCGCGAGATCGACTTTGCCGGGCACCCCATTCTGGGCACGGCCTGGGTGATCCTCCATCACCTGGCACCCGGCTCGGTGGGGTCGATACGCCTGAACCTGCGGGTGGGACAGGTGCCGGTCACGTTCGAATCTTCCGCCAGCGGTGGCGAAGTGGCGTGGTTCCTGGCGCCGCCGGTGACTCTCGGTCCATGCTGCGCGCCGGAGCGCGTCGCGGCCGCGCTCGGCCTGACGGTGGATGACATCGAGACCCGGACGCCTGTGCAGCAATGCGGCGCCGGCACCTCGGCCATCATCGTGCCATTGCGCAGCCTTGATGCCTTGCGCCGTAGCCAGCTCGATCTGGCGGCGTTCGCGCCGCTGGCCGGCGAAGGATTCCCGCCTTTGGTCTACCTGTTCTGCACGGAAACCCGCGAACCCGGCAATGACTTGAGCGCCAGGTTTTTCTTCGAGGCCCACGGTGTACGCGAGGATCCGGCGACGGGGAACGGCGCAGCCTTCCTCGGCGCCTACCTGCTTGAGCACGGGTTTTTTCCGGCCGCCGAATTGTCGCTACGCATCGAACAGGGCCACGAAATGCGACGGCCCTCGCTGGTCAGGCTGCGGGCGCGGATGGGCGCCCTGGTTCATGAGATTCAGGTTGGCGGCAAGGTGATCCCCATCATCCAGGGCGATCTGCTTTAAGGGACCCCGGCAGCGGTCCGGCGTCGGTTCAGGGTAGCGGCGGCTTCTTCGCCACCAGGCCGATCAGTGCCGATCGACCCTTGTGCCCGATGCCTTCCGCAACGTCTTCCTCGTATTCGACGAGTTCCTCGATGTCCCAGCCGGTAAAGGCCGTCAGCAACAATTCGCGGGTGTAGAGATTTTCAATCGCCGAGGGGCCGCCGGTCTTGAAGTCGAGCTGTCGCGGCGTATAGCCCTGCAACAGGATCCGCCCGCCGGGCCGCGCCATCTGTTTCATGGCGGCAAACTGCCGCGCCCGCGCTTCCGGCCCGACGAACTGGATGAAAATGCCGATCACCCAGTCGAAGGCGTTGTGCAGTTCTGCCGGCGGCCAGTCCGATGCCGTCATGTCGGCGAGCACAAAGCGCACATCGACCTTGCGCCCGGCCGCCAGCCGTCGGGCTTTTTCCACGGCCACGACGGAGATTTCAATGGCGGTGACGTCCAGGCCCTGTTCGGACAGCCAGACCGAATTCCTTCCCTCGCCATCGGCCACCGACAGCGCCGTTCGACCCTCCTGCAACAGATCGGCCCGATGCGCCAGAAATCTGTTCGGTTCCGTGCCGAACAGATACTGCTCCCCGGCATCCTGGTAGCGCTTGCTCCATAGGGCTTCCTGATTCAAGGGTGATCCGTCCTTTTCGTCTCGCGCAGAATGTTCTGGATTGGCCGCATCATAGTCGACAAGCTTGACGGCCTGCGGTGCCGGTAGAGCCGAGCCTCACCCCTGGACCGAGATTTGCAGGCATGATTCACCGCTTCGTCGCTGTGCCAACGGGACGACTTCTTGCGAGGGATGACATGAGCAGAATTTTCGGTTTCGGCGAATCGGTGCCGGGCTACGAGGTGCCGGTATTGAACGAACGGGAAGTGCGGGCCGCCGCCGGCATCCTTTTCGTGTTCGCCATGATCACCTTCGCCAACGCGTGGTTCATGGGCAACTTCCGTCCGACCAAGATTTTCGTGATCGCCTTCCTGGTCGACTTCACGATCCGCATCTTCATCAATCCGAAATACTCGCCAAGCATGATCCTCGGCCGCCTCGCCGTGCGCAAACAGGTTCCGGAATGGGCCGGCGCACCGCAGAAGCGCTTCGCCTGGGCAATCGGCTGGGGGCTGGCGGTGACCATGTTCTGGCTGATCGTGATCAACAACGTCATCGGGCCGATCAACATGCTGGTCTGCGCCACCTGCCTGACGCTGATGTTCTTCGAGAGCGCCTTCGGCATCTGCATCGGCTGCAAGATCTACAACGCCCTGCCGAATCGCCAGGCGCAGCATTGCGCCGGCGGCGTTTGCGAAGTCTTCACGCCCCACGCCAGCCAGAAAGTCGGCGCCGGCGGCACGGTGATCGTGGTGCTGTTCCTCGCGCTGATCGGTGTCATCGCCCGACAGGGCTTCCCTGCGGCCGACGCGATTGCCCCAGTCGCTCCGATCAGCGCCGCATCCGGTGGCGACGATCGCTGCACGCCGCCTGCTTTTGCCGTGGCCATGGGCCACGCCGAAAAGTGGAAGCTGCACAACAATTGCAAGTAGTGCGCCTTCGCGGCGAAGTAATTTCTTTCGCTTTTGGTTTACTTGTAGTGTCGTATGTGACACCATAAAATCCATGGTCGCCTACGAAAAACTGCTCGCCCGGATGCGCAACAACCCGCGTGACTGGCGGATCGATGATCTGAAGTCGGTGGCCAATCGCCTCGGCATTGACTGGCGCAACGAAGGCGGAAGCCACCATGTGTTCTCATATCCCGGCGTCGAGGAAGATGCCTGCGTTCCGGCGCACCGCCCCATCAAGCCGGTGTATGTGCGTCAGTTCGTGGAGTTGGCAAACAAGGCAAAGGAGCTGCAATCATGAGTGAAATCACTGTTCCCCACGTCAAAGCGCCGTATCCGTTCGAGGCTTATGCGCACGTGGTCGAACCGCTGACGGAAGAAGACGGCGGCGGCTATCTGATCACCTTTCCCGACCTTCCCGGCTGCATGTCCGACGGCGAAACTGAGGCGGAAGCCCTTGCCAATGCGCGCGATGCGTTTTCCGCCTGGATGTCGGCGCGGGCGCACATGGGCAAGCCGATTCCCAAACCCACCCGACACGGCGAAACTGCCGAGCCGGTGCGCCTGATGCAGCGTCTGCCGCGCAGCCTGCATGCCAGCCTGGTGGCGCGGGCCAAGGCCGAAGGCACCTCGATGAACACGCTGGTAACAATGCTGCTGGCCGAGGGCATCGGCCGACGCAATCACCGCGCCTGACAGCGTGGTAGGCGTTTAGCGGTCTGCCGTGTAATCGCCGTATCGGCAGCGCCGACTTTTCATGACCGCGCTAATTAAGCCGACCGCACCCGCGCCCCGCATGCCACGCGCCATCTGGGCGCTGGGCTTCGTCAGTCTGCTGATGGATGTCTCGTCCGAGCTGATCCACAGCCTGCTGCCGGTGTTCATGTTTACGGCGCTGGGCATCTCGGCTTTCAGCATCGGCCTGATCGAGGGCGCGGCTGAAGCGACGGCGCTGATCGTCAAGGTATTCTCCGGCGCGCTCTCGGACTGGTGGGGCAGGCGCAAGCCGCTCGCAGTCATTGGTTACGGCCTGGGGGCCTTGTCCAAGCCGCTCTTCGCGCTGGCCGGCGGCATCGGCCTGGTGGTCACGGCGCGCCTGATCGACCGCGTCGGCAAGGGCATTCGCGGCGCGCCGCGCGATGCGCTGGTGGCCGACATCGCACCGCCGGAAATGCGCGGTGCGGCCTTCGGCCTGCGTCAGTCGCTCGACACCGTCGGCGCTTTCCTCGGCCCGCTGCTGGCGATGGGCCTGATGCTGCTGTGGGCCAACGACTTTCGCGCAGTGTTCTGGGTGGCTGTGATCCCGGCCATCCTCTCCGTTGCGCTGCTGCTGTTCGGCGTGCAGGAACCGGAGCGCAAGGCCCAGGTGCAGCGCGTGAATCCGATCCGCCGCGAAAACCTGCGCCGTCTGCCGGCAGCCTACTGGTGGGTGGTGGGCATCGGCGCGACCTTCACCCTGGCACGTTTTTCAGAGGCATTCCTGGTTTTGCGCGCCGCGCAGGGCGGGTTGCCACTGGCATACACACCGCTGGTCCTGATCGCGATGAACGCGGTGTACGCCGCAACCGCCTATCCCCTGGGCAAGCTGGCCGACAGCATGAGTCACGCCACGCTGCTGGCGGCGGGACTGGTGTTGCTGATCGCGGCCGACGCGGCGCTTGCCTGGGACGGCCACTGGAGCGCGGTGTGGCTGGGCGTCGGGCTCTGGGGCCTGCACATGGGCATGACGCAGGGCCTGCTGGCGGCGATGATCGCCGACACCGCGCCGGCCGACCTACGCGGCACGGCTTATGGCTTCTTCAACCTCGCCAGCGGCGTCGCCATGTTGTTGGCCAGCGCGCTGGCGGGGCTGTTGTGGGACCAGTTCGGCGCCGAAACCACCTTCAT
>CAMBRI010000168.1 GCA_945870205.1 Sulfuritalea hydrogenivorans sk43H
CAGCGCGGGCAGGTGATGTAGCTGGTTTCGGCGAGCGCCGGACGCAGGCGCTGGCGCGACAGTTCGAGCAGGCCGAAGCGGCTGATCTTGCCGGTCTGGACCCGCGCGCGGTCAAAATGTAGGGCATCGCGCAGGCGGTTCTCGACTTCACGCTGGTTCTTGGTCGATTCCATGTCGATGAAGTCGATCACGATCAAACCGCCGAGGTCGCGCAGGCGCAGTTGGCGGGCAATCTCGTCGGCCGCTTCGCAGTTGGTGCGCAGGGCTGTTTCCTCGATGTCGCTGCCCTTGGTGGCGCGGCCCGAGTTGACGTCGACCGAGACCAGGGCCTCGGTATGGTCGATGACGATGGCGCCGCCGGAGGGCAGGGTGACCTGGCGCGAGTAGGCTGATTCGATCTGGTGTTCGATCTGGAAGCGTGAGAAGAGCGGCACGTCGTCGTGGTAGCGCTTGACGCGATTGACGGTACCCGGCATCACATGCGCCATGAACTGCTGCGCCTGCTCGAATATGTCATCGGTATCGATCAGGATTTCGCCGATCTCGGCGTGGAAGTAATCGCGGATGGCACGAATGACCAGGCTGGATTCCTGGTAGATCAGGAAGGCGCCGTTCTGGGCCTTGGATGCACCATCGATGGCGCTCCAGAGCTGCTGCAGGTAGTTGAGGTCCCATTGCAGTTCTTCGAGCCCGCGGCCGATGCCGGCAGTGCGGGCAATCAGGCTGGTGCCCGGCGGAACGACCAGTTGGTCCATGACTTCGCGCAGTTCCTGCCGGTCATCGCCTTCGACACGACGCGAAACGCCGCCGCCGCGGGGGTTGTTCGGCATCAGCACCAGGTAGCGACCGGCCAGCGAGACATAGGTCGTCAGCGCGGCACCCTTGTTGCCGCGTTCGTCCTTCTCGACCTGGACGATGAGTTCCTGGCCATTGCTGAGGACGTCCTGAATCCGCGCCTTGCCGGCGTCGACACCCGGCTTGAAATAGTTGCGGGAAATTTCCTTGAACGGCAGGAAGCCGTGACGCTCGGCGCCATAGTCCACGAAGGCGGCTTCGAGACTGGGCTCGATGCGGGTGATGACGGCCTTGTAGATGTTGCTCTTGCGCTGTTCCTTGTTGGCTGATTCGATGTCGAGGTCAATCAGTTTCTGACCATCAACGATCGCGACGCGGAGTTCCTCAGCCTGCGTCGCATTGAAAAGCATGCGTTTCATGTGTGCTCCCGCGCGCATTCAAGCCAGGCGGGCACGACAAGTCACACACTGCCGGCGTCAGGACGCGGGCGGTGTGCTTCGGGTTTGCTGTTGGTTCGGCGTTTTCATGGTGCCTGTGGTTTAACGTGGCAAACGGGGTTGGTGACTTGTCTTCGGTAAGGCGGTCGCTGACTCATGATCAGCGTCCGGCAATCTGTGCCCAAATCTGTGCGTGTGTAGCGCGCAATCAAGTAGTATCGCTCTTTCGGGCGAGCGAAACACCCTGTGGTTCGCGAGTCACTAGCCGGTCGGAAGTGTGAAGTCCGGCGGCCGTCTGATGTTTCTTTCGTAACTTTGTCGCCTTGATGCAAAGATCGCTGAAAAGCAAGCGAAAGCAAGGAGGACGACAACATCCCGGTAAAGTGCCACCGACGCCACTTCGGGCCGCCGGGCACACCGTCACGGGACGGCTAACCAAGAGATCAGTATATTGCAAATGAAGGACTTGAGCAAAGATTCGGTTACATGGCTTGAAGTTGGCGAGGACGCCGAAGGCCAGCGCCTTGACAATTTTCTGCTGCGCATTGCCAAGGGGGTGCCGAAGAGTCACATCTATCGCGTCGTGCGTAGCGGTGAGGTGAGGGTAAATAAAGGCCGGGTGCCGGCCGAGTATCGTCTGCAATTGGGCGACCGGGTTCGCGTGCCACCTATGCGAACCGCCGAACGGCCTTCGCAAGCTGCTGTTCCGCCGCGTGAATTTGCGATCGCCTGGGAAGATGAGGCGCTTATCGTGGTCGACAAGCCGTCCGGCGTGGCGGTGCACGGCGGCAGCGGAGTGTCCTTCGGGGTGATCGAGCAGTTGCGTCGCGCCCGCCCGCTGGCCAAGTTCCTCGAACTGGCGCACCGCCTGGACCGCGAGACCTCCGGCTTGCTGGTGGTGGCCAAGAAGCGCATCGCGCTGACCAAATTGCACGACATGTTTCGCGACGGCGGCATCAGCAAGCGCTATCTGGCGCTGGTCAAGGGGCGCTGGCGCAACGAACTGCAGCATGTGCGCTTGCCTTTGCTCAAGTACCTGACGGCGGAGGGCGAGCGACGGGTCAGTGTCAACCCGGAGGGCAAAGCATCGCATTCCATCGTACGGCTCGTGGCGCGCTGGGAGAATTTCAGTCTGGTCGAGGTGGAACTGAAGACCGGGCGTACCCACCAGATTCGTGTGCACCTCGCGCATCTGGGCTTTCCGATCGCCGGCGACGACAAATATGGCGATTTCCCCCTGAATAAGGTCTTGCAGAAGACGGGCCTCGGCCGCATGTTCCTCCATGCGGCAAAACTCGCGCTGCCGCACCCGCTTTCGGGCGCGCCGGTGGAACTTGAATCGCCACTGCCGGAAGAACTCCGCGGCTTCACTGAAAAACTGGATCGCAACGAGAAGAGAGACTATGGGCAGGCGCTTTGAACTGATCGTCTTCGACTGGGACGGCACCTTGATGGACTCGACCGGCGCTATCGTCGACAGCATTCAGGCGGCGGCTATCGAACTCGGCATCGAGCCGCCCTCCGACGAGCGCGCCAGCCATATCATCGGGCTGGGCCTGATCGATGCGCTGCGCCACGCGCTGCCAGACCTGCCGGCCGAGCGCTATCAGGACGTGGCGCAGCGCTACCGCGCGCACTACATGGCGCGCGACCATGACCTGCTGCTGTTCGAGGGGGCAGAAGCATTGATCGACGAACTGGCAGCGGCTGGTTACATGCTGGCCGTCGCTACGGGCAAGACGCGCAAGGGGCTGGATCGGGCGTTCGACGTCAGCGGACTGGGTTCGCGCTTTCATGCTTCGCGCTGCGCCGACGAGTGTCATTCCAAGCCGCATCCGCAGATGCTCGAAGAACTGATGGACGAATTCGGGGTCGAGCCGGGGGTGACGCTGATGATCGGTGACACCACCCACGACCTGCTGATGGCCCGCAATGCCGGCGTGGCCGCCTTGGGCGTGGCCTACGGCGCGCATCCGCGGGCCAATCTGGAGGCGCAAGCACCTTTGTTCTGTGCAGCCAATGTTGCCGAACTGGCAGCGTGGCTGCGGCAACAGCCTTGACCCTGCGCCGAATTTGCGCCAGCGATGAACTCGTCGATGGTGGACGCGGTCTGCGCTTCAGCCTTGACCGCAACGCCGGAGAGCAAGCCGCCTTCGTCGTGCGATTCGGTGGCCGGGTCCATGCCTACCTGAACCGTTGCGGCCATGTTCCTGTCGAACTGGACTGGCAACAGGGCGAGTTCTTCGATAGTTCAGGCTTATACTTGATTTGCGCTACGCATGGCGCGCTCTACGCGCCGGATTCAGGGCGTTGTCTCGGCGGGCGCTGCAACGGCAAGGGGCTCGTCGCGGTTTCCGTGAATGAGCATGATGGGTGGGTTGTTTTGGTCGAGGAAGGTGGGTAAGGTGTCGGACAGCAACAATGATATGAACTGGGAGCGCAAGGTTCTGGAAAAGCTCTCGCTCGAAGCCCTTGCCGAACAGCGGCGCGGCAGACGCTGGGGCATCTTCTTCAAACTTCTGGGCTTCGGCTATCTGTCGGTGCTGCTTTACGTGGCGCTCGACCTGGGGCAGGGTGATCATATTGCCGAGGGTGCAAAGTTCACCGCGCTGGTTAATCTCAACGGTGTGATCAAGGCCAAGGGCGATGCCAATGCCGAGCATGTCATCGGCGGCCTGCAGGCGGCTTTCGAGGACAAGCATACGGCGGGGGTGATCCTGCGCATCAACAGCCCGGGCGGAAGCCCGGTGCAGTCGGGCATCATCAATGACGAAATGCGGAGATTGCGTGCCAAGTATCCGGAGATCCCGCTGCACGTCGTCGTGGAAGACGTGTGTGCGTCGGGGGGCTATTACGTTGCAGCGGCTGCGGACAAGATCTTCGTGGACAAGGCCAGCATCGTCGGCTCCATCGGCGTGCTGATGGACGGCTTCGGTTTCACGGGAACCATGGAAAAGCTCGGCGTCGAGCGCCGCCTGCTGACCGCCGGCGAAAGCAAGGGCTTTCTCGATCCCTTCTCGCCGCAGAACGAGAACCACAAGGACCATGCCAAGCAGATGCTGGGCGAAATTCATCAGCAGTTCATCGACGTGGTCAGGAAGGGTCGGGGCAAGCGGCTCAAGGAGTCACCGGAAATGTTCTCCGGCCTGATGTGGAGCGGCGCCAAGAGCATCGAACTGGGCCTGGCCGACGGCTATGGCACGGTCGATAGCGTCGCCCGCGACGTGATCAAGGCCACCGACGTGCGCGACTTCAGCGTCAAGCAGAACTTTGCCGAGAAATTTGCCAAGCAGTTCGGCGCCGATATGGCCGAGGGCGCGGCGAATGTGCTGACGCGGGTTAACTTGCGCTGACGATGCTGGTGCCCAGGTCCGCCAGGAGCAGGTCCTGGGCGCTGATGCGGCTGCGTTTGGTTGGCTTGATGCGGTATTCGCCGTTGCCGTTCATTTCCCAGGCCTGACTGTTGTCCGCCAGATAGGGCTTGAGTCCTTCCTTCAATACGCGCTGCTTGAGCTTGGGCTCCAGCACCGGAAAACTGATTTCGATGCGACGGAAGAAATTGCGTTCCATCCAGTCGGCGCTCGACAGGTAGATGTTCTGCTTACCGTTGGCGTGAAAATAGAAGATGCGGTGATGTTCGAGAAAGCGTCCGATTACCGAACGTACCCGGATGTTTTCGGAGAGGCCCTTGACTCCGGGGCGCAGTGAGCAGACGCCGCGCACGATCAGGTCGACTGTGACCCCAGCTGCGCTGGCTTCGTAAAGGGCCGTGATGATCTCCGGTTCGAGCAGCGAATTCATCTTGGCGATGATGCGCGCGGGTTTGCCCGAAAGAGCTGCCTCGGTCTCGCCACGTATCGCGGCAAGCATATTCGAATGCAGCGAAAAGGGTGCTTGCCAGAGGTGCTTCAGCGCGCTGGCCTTGCCCAGTCCGGTCAATTGCTTGAAGACCTCATTGACGTCGTCACCGATTTCAGGATTCGCTGTCAGCAGGCCAAAGTCGGTATAGAAGCGTGTCGTGCGCGGGTGGTAGTTGCCGGTGCCGAGATGGATGTAGCGGCGATAGCCGTGTTCCTCGCGGCGCAAGACCATCAGCATCTTGGCGTGGGTCTTGTAGCCGACCACGCCGTAGACGACGTGGGCGCCGACCTCTTCGAGGCGCGCTGCGATGGACAGGTTGGCCTCTTCGTCGAAACGCGCCATCAGTTCCACGACCACGGTGACTTCCTTGCCTTTTTCGGCGGCGCGCAAGAGGTGTTCCATCAGCACCGAATCGGTACCGGTGCGATACACGGTCATCTTGATCGCGATCACCTGTGGATCTTCGGACGCCTGCTGCAGCAGCTGGATCACCGGCGAGAAGGACTGGAAAGGATGATGCATCAGGATGTCGTGCTTGCGGATGCTGGCGAAGATGTCGTAGCGCTTGGCCAGCACCTTGGGCAGGCCGGCCTGGAAGGGCGCGTACATGAGGTCGGGACGTTCGACCTGATCCGGTACCGACATCAGGCGCACCAGATTGACGATGCCCGGCACGCGATACAGGTCGCTGAGATCTAGACCGAACTGCTGCAGCAGAAAATCGGCCATGGTCGCCGAGCAGTTGTCGGCGATCTCAAGCCGCACGGCATCGCCGAAGTGGCGCTGCGGCAGTTCGCCCTGCAGGGCGATGCGCAGGTTCTTGACTTCCTCGTCGTCGACGAACAGGTCGGAATTGCGTGTGACGCGGAACTGGTAACAGCCGAGCACGTTCATGCCGGTGAACAGTTCGCCGACGAATTCGTGAAGAATCGAGGAAAGGAAAACAAAACCGTAATCGACTCCAGAAAGCTCCTTCGGTAGACGGATTACACGCGGCAGAGCCCGCGGTGCCTGGACGATGGCGGCTCCGGAGCTGCGTCCAAAGGCGTCGGTACCTTCGAGTTCAACGGCGAAATTGAGACTCTTGTTCAGTACCCGCGGGAAGGGGTGTGAAGGATCGAGTCCGATCGGGGTAAGTACCGGCATCACCTCATTGACGAAGAAGTCACGGATCCACTCGCGCTGGACGTCGTTCCAGAGGCTGCGGCGCAGAAACGCAATGCCCTCGCCGGCAAGGGCCGGCAGGATGACGTCGTTGAGCAGTGCGTACTGTTCGGAAATAAGTTCGTGCGCCTGGACGGTGACGCGCCGGTAGACATCCTGTGGCTGCATGCCATCGGCGCCCGTGGCGTGGCTACCAAGCTTGATCTGCTCTTTGAGGCCGGCGACGCGAATTTCGAAGAATTCGTCGAGATTCGATGAAACGATACAGAGAAAACGCAGCCGTTCCAGCAGGGGAACACAGTCATCGGCGGCCTGTGCGAGAACTCGCCGATTGAAGGCGAGCAGGGATAACTCGCGATTCATGAAATGTTCGTTGGGAAAGCGGCGCGAAGTCGACATGGGGTCTTTCGGATGACTCAGATTGACTAATTATGTGGCAATTCCGTTACCGACGCATGACGCCGATCAAACTTCTTGCAGGAGGTAGAATCCCTGCATGGCATACGAACTGATCGCCGCCGTCGATCTCGGCTCCAACAGCTTTCGCCTCCAGGTGGGGCGAATCGTGGCAAACCAGATTTATCCCCTGGACGGACTCAAGGAATCGGTCCGGCTTGCCGCCGGTTTGACAGCGGACAAACGACTTGACCCGGCGTCCCAGCAGCGTGGTCTGGAGGCGCTGTCGCGTTTCGCCGAACGGCTGCGCGACTTCGATCAGGGTGCCGTGCGCGCCGTGGCCACCAATACCTTGCGCGTGGCGAAGAATGCCGAGCAGTTTCTGGAGAAGGCAGAAGCCGCACTGGGCTTTTCCATCGAGGTGATTGCGGGACGCGAAGAAGCTCGACTGATTTACCTCGGTGTTGCCCATACCCTGGCCAGGCCGGAGACGCGCCAACTGGTGGTCGACATCGGCGGCGGTTCGACCGAATTCATCATCGGGCAAAGCCTGGATCCGATCCGGCTGGAATCGCTCTACATGGGCTGCGTCAGCTTCAGTCTGCGTTTTTTTCCGGATGGGAGGGTCGACAAGCGTTCCTTCAAGGAAGCCGAACTGGCGGCTCGACGCGAGTTGCAGGCCATCGTCCACGAGTTTCGCGAAACGGGTTGGGATGAGGCCATCGGTTCTTCGGGTACAGCCAAAGCGATTGTCGACCTGCTGGAGCTGAACGGATTTTCCGATCACGGCCTGACCCGCGACGGGCTTGAGAAGCTGCGCAACGAACTGCTCCACGCCGGCGAGGCCTCCCGCATGAAGCTGCAGGGCTTGCGCGCCGACCGGATTCCGGTGCTGCCCGGCGGCCTGGCGATCATGTCGGCCATATTTAAGGAGTTCGGCCTGGAGCGCATGGCCTTCTCGGAAGGTGCCCTGCGTCTGGGTGTGCTCTATGACCAGTTGGGCCGCTTCCACCACGACGATCTGCGCGAAGCGACGGTAAATCGTTTCATGCAGCGCTATGACGTCGATCGGCGCCAGGCGGCTCGGGTCGCCCATACGGCGCTCGACCTGCTCAACCAGCTGGTTCCTACCAGTCGCACAGTCGGGCATCCGGATGCGCAGTTTCTGGTCTGGGCCGCGCGCCTGCATGAGGTCGGGATATCCGTGGCGCATTCGAGCTATCACAAGCACAGCGCCTACATCCTGGCCAATGCCGACATGCCGGGCTTCTCCCGGCGCGACCAGGCACGGCTGTCGCGGCTGGTGCTGGCGCATCGCGGCAAGCTCGAGCGCGCCCAGCCGCTGCGCGGGGAGGCGCCGGAATGGACGTTGATTTTCTGCCTGCGCATCGCCGTGCTGCTGCATAGGTCGCGCGATGATCAGCCCTTGCCGCCGCGTTCGGCCAACTTTACCCGCAATGGGTTCCAGCTCAGCCTGGGCGCTGAGGGCCTGAATGTCCTGCCACTGACCACCGCGGCACTGGAAGACGAAGCGCAGCAGTGGGTCGGCATTGGCGGGGATCTGCGGATTCATCGGCAGGTGTGATCGGCCCGACCATGCCGCGTGGCTGTAATTCGGGTTCGCCCACCCTGCGAGTGCAAGTACCCGCCTGATGTCTGTCGCGCATATTGAGGTGACCGATCGCGAAGGCGGACACGATGTGCGGCTTGCCGGACGTTGGACGCTGGCAACCACGTCCTTGCGTGCGGAGGAATTGACCACTCAACTGCGCCGCGCCGCCGAAGCAGACAGCAGTTGGGACTGCCTGGAGCTTGAGGCGATCGACAGTGCCGGAGCCATGTTGCTCTGGCGTGCATGGGGAAGGGTCTTGCCCGCAGACCTGTCGATCAAACCCGAACACTGGCGCGTATTCGAACGCATCGAAACGGCCGATCACGAGCCACGGGCCCCGGCCGCTTCCCTCTCACCGCAGCGCGGCGTGATCGCGGTCGGCAACGCGGCAATCGGCATCGGCCGCCATCTGGTCGATTTCGTTGCTCTGGTGGGGCAGTTCGGCATGGATCTGGTGCATGTTCTGCGCCATCCCGCCGACCTGCCGCGTCGGGAAATATCGGCCAATCTTTACAAGAGCGGGGTGCGTGCAATGCCCGTTACCGCGCTGGTCGGATTCCTTATCGGCGTCGTCCTGTCCTACCTGTCGGCCTTGCAACTCAAGCAGTTTGGCGCCGATATATTCATTGTAAATATTATCGGCCTCGGTATCGTGCGCGAACTGGGTCCGGTCCTGGTTGCGATCCTGGTGGCCGGGCGCTCGGGTTCCGCGATGACGGCGCAGCTCGGCGTGATGCGCGTCACCGAGGAAATCGATGCGCTGGCAACCATGGGCGTGCCGCGCGGGATGCG
>CAMBRI010000169.1 GCA_945870205.1 Sulfuritalea hydrogenivorans sk43H
ACGTCCATGAAATATGCGCTCGAGGTCATGCGGTCCTGCTCGCAAAAGTCGGCGCCGGCGCTGCGGCAACCAGTGCCCGCGCCTGATCGCAACACGCCGCGCGCACGGCAGGGTCGAGGGCCTTGATCCAACGCTGCGGCAGCGCATCCCGACCATAAAGTGCACCGGCCAGCATGCCGGTGATGGCGCCGGTGGTGTCGGCGTCGCCGCCGCGATTGACCACGTCGACCACGCAATGCTCGAAGCCGCCGACATTGACCAGCGCCTGCAGCACCGCCTGCATTGTTTCGACCACCCAGCCGCTGGGATTGGCGCGGCGCAGGCGCTCGCCGAAGGCGAATGCCGCGTGCTCGCTCACCAGCGGAAAGATGCGCTGGCGGTACACTTGCTGCAGGGAATTGCCGAGCAGGAAATCCTGCACCGCCAGCGCAAGGAATTCGCAGGCGGCGTCCGACACCGCGTTGTGGTGGGTGACATGGGCCTGGGCGCGACAGGCGGCGCGCACCGTGGCCTCGGAAAGACCGAGGGTGGCCAGCGCCACCGGCAGCACGCGCATCGCCGCGCCATTGCCGGCGTCATGCTCGGACATCGGCGCCGCCGGTTGGCCGCTGCGACGAAACAGCATCAGGTTGCGCCGCACGGTGTTGCCGATGTCGACCGGCTTCCTCCGCATCCAAAGGTCGAAGGCCCTTGCGCAGCTGAGCGCCGAGACCTCGCCGCCATTGAACAGAATGCATTCGCCCAGCGCCAGCGACATCGTGGTGTCGTCGGTGACCTGCCCGGGCTTGAGCTTGAGCCAGCCGCCGCCGATGATCTCGCGATGGACGCCATACTCATGGGCGATCTCGCGCGGCGTCATGAATTCGACGCTGGCGCCCAGCGCATCGCCCAACGCCAGGCCGAGATAGGCGGCCTCGGCCCGCGCCAGGATTTCAGCGCGCGGGACGGGCGGGGTCTCGGTCACCGGCTCGGGTATTCGACCAGGATATCCTCGTCGCGCACCACGTACTGGCAGGCCAGCCGCCATTTGGTCGGCGGCAGGTCGTCGACGTACATCTGGTCGATCTGGTCCTGGGTGATCTTGCCCAGTTCCTTGAGCACCGCCACCTCGCGATGATTGAGTGCGCCGCCCATGTGGCCGTACTTGTTGTGGCTGGCGGGGTCGATACTGCTGACCTTGCACAGGCAGGTGCCGCATTCGCCGTCGCCGCAGGAAAAGTCGATCGGAATGTGGTTTTCCTTGGCCAGGTCGAGAACGGTTTTCTTGTGGCTGCCGGCGACGGCGTAGACGGTCTTGTCTTTGTGCAGTTTGCTGGAAAAAGTAATGTTGGCCATGATGGGCTCCGTTGGTTGAATGATTAGAAAAAACTGGATTCCCGCTTTCGCGGGAATGACGGGTGCGGAGTTGCTCGGTATTTCCTCAAGCCGGCTTGACCACGATCTCGCCGCCCAGCACCTGCGCCTGGCAGGCGAGGCGATGGTGGCGCGGGGCAAGGTTGTCCTTCAGAACCTGGTCCTCGAGCACCGACGGTGCCGCGAGATGTTCATGGCCGGAAATGATTTTGGTCAGGCAGGTGCAGCACTCGCCTTCGCGGCAGCCGTAGGTGATGCCGGCGCCGACCTTCTCGGATACCTCGATGAGGCGGGTGCCGGCGGGGACAGTGACTGTGACGCCGATGTCCTGGAATGTGACTTGTGCTTTCGGCATGAAATTGCTCCGTAGGGTTAAACCAGTTCCGCCATGTCAATGGCGCGCGCCTCGGCGCGGCCCAGCAGATGCAGCGCGGCCTGGCGGCCAAGCTCGCGACAGGCGGCGAATTCGTCGGCGGTGGGCGACAGGCGCGCCTTGACGCCGGGCACCGGCACGCGCAGCTTGAGCCGGCGCAGGCGGTCCTCGATCATCGACACGGCTTCGCCGCTCCAGCCATAGGAACCGAAGGCGGCACCGAGCTTGCCTTTCACATCCACCATGGTCAGCGAGGAAAGCAGGTCCCACACCGGCTTGACCGCGTCGCCGTTGATGGTCGGGCTGCCGAACAGCAAGGCGTCGGCTTCCTCGATCAGGTCGACGAAGGGCTGCGGCTCGCTGCCTTCGATGTCGTAGAGCGAGACCCGCAGGTCGCCCGCGTCGCCACACTCTGTGGCCGCCGATTCGGCGCCGGCGGCCACGGCTTCGGCCATGCGCCGCGTGGCGCCATAGGCCGAGATGTAGAACACCAGCAGTGTCTTGGCCGTGGTGTTGTGCAGGCCGCTGCCGGACAATGCCCGGTAGCGCCGCACGTAGTCGCGCGGATCGTCGCGCAGGATCGGGCCATGGCCGGGTGCGATCGTCAATAGCGGCAGCGGTTCGATCAGGTCGAGCGCGTTGCGCACGTGGCCGCGAAACGGTCGCATGATATGGGAATAGTAATAGTCGAAGGAAAAGCGGAAGTCGCCGACGGCGTCGTTGAAGAGGCGCTCGTCGCAGTAATGGCAACCCAGAAAGTCGGCGGAGAACAGCATGCCTTCGGCCGCCAGCCAGGTGCATTGGGTATCCGGCCAGTGCAGGTAGGGCGTGTTGAAGAATTCAAGCTGGCGGTCGCCCAGGCTTACCGTGTCGCTGGTGCCGACTCCGGTGATGCGGCCGGCGAACTCGGCGGGATCGAACAGGCCCTTGAGCATAGGCCGCGCCTGGTGTGATACATACAGCATCGCTTGCGGCGCGCGGCGCAGCAGTTCCGGCAGCGCGCCGGAATGGTCGGGTTCCAGGTGGTTCTGCACAATGGTGCTGATCTCGTTGTAATCCGCCACCGACTCCAGGCGCGCAAAAAAGCTTTCGGCAAACTCGGCCTTGACCGTGTCGATCACGGCGACACCGGCACTGCCGCGCACCGCGTAGGCGTTGTAGCTGGTGCCGTTGGCAGTGCGCAGGATGATGTCGAAATTGCGCAGGCCGGGGTCGAAGGCCCCGATCCAATGCACGCCCGATGCCACCGGCACCGCGCTAACGCGACTCGCAGCGGCCCGCATGGGGACTGGCAGCACCGAACTGGCAGCGGATCGCTCCGCCGCTGGCGGAATGCACATAGAAGACACGGGGTTCCGGCACCGGACGCTGGCAGGCTTCGAGATCGTCCGCGGGCACCTCGCGCAGACCAATCCAGGCATCGATTGCCGTAGCGTCAAAGCCGACTCTTCGTTCATCGCCGACTTGCAACAGCGGCCGGCGGATCAGAAGCGGGTTATGGCGTAGCAGACTTAGCGCCGTGGGTTCATCGAGTTCTTCGGGCACGATCTCGCCGGACTTGATGGCCGGTGCAGAAGTGTTGAACCATTGCGCAACCGGCAGGCCGATGAGGAATTCGAGCAGGGCGAAATTGGTCCAGACCTTGTGGCGCAGGTCACGCGCCAGCACCTCGTGGCCGGAATCCGCGAGCAAGGCTTTCTGTCGTGCGTTGCCGGTGCAGCCCGTCTTTTCGAAGAAGGTGATGGTGGCCATGTTCAGCGTGCCGCGATTTCAGCTTTTGCTGCCGCCCAGCGCTCGGGCGGGATGCCGGTCAGCGAACCGGGCGGGTTCATGGCAACGCCCAGTTCATCGAGGATCGCGCCTTCGATCGGGCAGATCGCAACGCACTGCGCCTCGGCGAAATCGCCGGTGCACTCGGTGCACTTGTCGGCGTCGATCAGGAAGTGAGGCGCCGCCTCGTAGATCGCCTTGTTCGGGCACAGCGGCAGGCAGGCCCAGCAATTCACGCAGCTTTCGATGATTTCGAGGGCCATGATTACTAGTTCCTTGTCATTTCGCGACGACGCAATGCAACGTCATTCCGGCGAAAGCCGGAATCCAGTCGGCGGTGGTACCTGGATCCCGGGTCAAGCCCTGGATGACGGTTGGAATGACGTCCATCGGTTTCAACCTGACTCCGCGTCAGGCGCATTTCGCAACGGACTTGGAGGCCAGTTTGCCGGCCGCCAGCATTTCATTCCAGACCGCCATCACGGCATCCTCATTCGGTTCCATGGCGTGCTCGCCGTTGGGCTGGATGCCCGCGGCTTCCAGCTTGCCCCAGGGCTCGATGCCGATCCTGGCGCAGAGCACGACTTCGCAGCCCTCCAGCGCCCTGATGGTTCTTTCCAGCACCGATTCGCCGCTCATTTCACTTTCTCCGCAGATCTCGTCGCCGGAGCAGTAGGCGTCGGCCTTGCGATGGCCGACGAACTTCGCCCCCGCCGCCGACGCTTCATAGACGAGAAATTCCTTGGCGTGACCAAAATGGATGGCTACCAGGCCGCCCTTCGCCGCCACGGCCATCAGCACCGGGCGTCCGGCCGGTTTGGCAGCGCGGGGCTGGAACTGGATCACCTGCACCGCCGGCGCCGACTTCGCTGCATGGGCCTTCTGCCGTTTGTCCTCGAGCTCGGCCGTCACCCTGGCGCGCAATTCGGCGCGCGCCGCCATCGCGGCTTCGTAGTCGATCTCCATGGCCTCGACCTTGTCCATGGTGAACTCGTCGCCCCTGTCTTCGCCGAGCAGGCCGACGGCGTCGGCGCGGCACTGGCGGCAATGGCGCATCATGTTCATGTCGCCCTCGCAGGAATCCTGCAAGGCCTTCAATTCGGCCGAATTCGGGCTGCGCTGACCCATGATCCCGTAGAAGGTGCCGTGCTCGGCTTCGGCAATCAGCGGCATGACGTTGTGCAGGAAAGCGCCCTTGGCCTTGACGATCTTCGACACCTCTTTCAGGTGTTCGTCATTGACGCCGGGAATCAGCACCGAATTGACCTTGACAAGGATGCCGCGCGCCACCAGCATCTCCAGCCCCTTCTGTTGCTGCTCGATGAGGATGGCGGCCGCTTCGCGGCCGTACACCCGCCGGTTCTGCCAGAAAATCCACGGATAGATCTTTGCGCCAACATCGGGGTCGACGCAGTTGATGGTGATGGTGACGTGCTCGATGTTGTACTTCGCCAGTTCGTCGACATTGGCGGGCAGCGCGAGGCCGTTGGTGGAGACGCAGAGCTTGATGTCCGGTGCCGTCAAAGCGAGCTGGCGAAAAGTCTCGAAGGTGCGTTCCAGATTGGCCAGGGGATCACCGGGTCCCGCGATGCCGAGCACCGTCATCTGCGGAATCGTCGCCGCTACGGCCAGCGTCTTTTTCACCGCCTGATTCGGCGTCAGTACCTCGGAAACGACACCTGGGCGCGACTCGTTGGCGCAGTCGTATTTGCGGTTGCAGTAATGGCACTGAATGTTGCAGGCCGGCGCCACCGCGACGTGCATGCGCGCGAAGTAGTGATGGGCGTCTTCCGAATAGCAGGGATGATCCTGCACCTTGGCGCGCACTTCGGCCGACATGCCGCCCATCTGATCGGCAGTGGAGCCGCAGCTGCCGGCGCTGCAGCCGCCGGCGTTAGGTGCTTCGGGGGTAATCACTGGCAGGTCCACGATCATTCTCCACGGAGGGCGTCGTGTTCCTAACAGCAATGCTTGTGCCAGGCGCTAAGTCATTGATTCATATTCAAGGGAAAGATCGATTGTGGGGAAGACGACAATCGGGCGAGGCTGATGGTCGCGCAATTGCCCAGCCCTGTAACAGCACATCGGGCAGAGCCTGTAGAAAGCTCAACTGCTCTGTGGATTCGATACGCGTGAATATCGGTCGCGTGCCGCTTTCGCCAGTCATCGCAACGACTCGCCGCATTGCTTCCGGCGTCCTGACCTGGCGCGCATCGATCTTGACGAAATCGGGGCGCACCATCAGCAGCAGAGACTCGAGGTCCGCCAGTCCCAGCGTGTTGGCCGCCACCCTGAAACCATTCAGGCGGTAGTTGGACAGCACCAGCGCCAGCAGCTTGCGGTCGAGATTGGCGGCCTCCGGGGTTTCGATCACGATGCGGCCGGGGTCCAGCTCAAGCCTGTCGATTGCCTGACGGAAGGTATGCCCGTGGTCTTCACGCACGGCGGCAAGCAGGCGGCCCTGGACATTGAGGAAAAGGCGGCCCGACACATCCGGAACACGCAGGAAGTTCAGTACATGGACGATGCGGCAGAGACGGTCGAGCGATACCAGCATGTCGTCGTTGGCCACCAGGGAGAACAGATTCCATGGCGCAATATCGCGCTCGCCGCCGCCGTGGGCGCGGACAAAGGCCTCATGCCCGACGCATCTGCCGCTGCCGCTTTCGATCAGCGGCTGGAACACGCTGGACAGGTCGGCGCGCAGGAAGCGTCCGACGGCGGTGCCGTCGGGCAAGGTAGAAACACCAAGGCCCTGCGGCAGCGGCAACAGGTCGATGGGGCGTGGTTTGATTCCGTGCATGGTCGCAAGCTCGCCGGGCGGTTGGTCAGGCCCTGATTGTTGACGCTGGAGTGCTGCCAGGCTTCAACCTGACGCTGGGAGACACGATCGCCTACCTCTCGCTGATCGTCCTGCTGCCGCTCTCGGCGGTGCTGTTCAAGACCCTGACGCTGAGTTTTGCGCAGTTCTGGGACATCGTTTCCGCGCCGCGCGTGGTGGCATCCTTCAAGCTATCCTTCAGCGCCTCGCTAATCGCCGCGGCGATCAGCGCCGTGTTCGGCCTGATGTTGGCCTGGTGCCTGGTGCGCTAACGCTTTCCCGGCAAGAAGCTGATCGACGCCCTGATCGACCTGCCCTTCGCCTTGCCCACGGCGGTGGCCGGCATCACACTGACGGCGATCTACGCTCCCAATGGCTGGATCGGCTCGCACCGCTGGCAGACTTTCCGCCATGTCCTGCTGCCGATCCGGACGCTGGCGATGCTGATCCTGTCCTTCGTCCTGCTGCTGGCGATAAACCTGCTGCAGGGCTGGAACGCCTCGCAGCGCACGCGCAAACCGTGGGCTTCAGGCAGCAAATGCTGCGGCGTTTGCGCAATCCGGCCATTGCCGGCGTCCGGCATGAGTCTGCGGCGAACCTTCCAGCAGTTCATCAAGCAATGCCCATCCCTGCGGCCACGGGCCATGGCCGGATTCGGTGTTGATGTGACCCCGCGCTCCGGAGCTGACGAAGCGACGGTCTCAACGCCTTGCCCAGGCTCGCGCCACTTCATGATAGACCCAGGGATCATTGGTGCTGGCCACCACCATACGGGGGAAAGGGCAGCGGCCCCCGCGGCAGAAAATGGGTAAATCGGCGCCAGCACCCCGGATCCTCGAACTACCGAGACGCACGGTTTTTCCGGCGGGGAAATTCGATAATAGCGACCTGCTCCTTTTGAGCGCCATTTTTGGATTCCCGCATGGAAATCAAGGTCAACTTTCTCGACAAGCTTCGTCTTGAAGCGAAGTTCGATGACTTCACGGTGGTGGCCGATCAGCCTATCCGCTATAAGGGCGATGGCTCGGCGCCGGGGCCGTTCGATTACTTTCTGGCTTCATCGGCCTTGTGTGCGGCTTACTTTGTTAAGCTGTACTGCGAAACTCGCAACATCCCCACCGAAAACATCCGCCTGTCGCAGAACAATATTGTCGATCCCGAAAATCGCTACCAGCAGATTTTCAAGATTCAGGTCGAACTACCGGCGGATATTTCCGCCAAGGACCGGCAGGGAATTTTGCGTTCCATCGACCGTTGTACGGTGAAAAAGGTGGTGCAAGCCGGGCCCGAGTTTGTGATTGAGGAAGTGGAAAATCTGGATGCCGATGCTCAGTCACTTCTGATGCTGAGTCCAGTTGCGGAAGCGAGTACCTATATCGCCGGCAAGGACCTGCCACTGGAGCAAACCATCGCCAATATGTCCGGGATTTTGGCGGGCCTGGGCATGAAGATTGAAATCGCTTCATGGCGCAATCTGGTGCCCAATGTGTGGTCACTGCATATCCGAGATGCGCACTCTCCGATGTGTTTTACCAATGGCAAGGGGGCGACCAAGGAAAGTGCCTTGGCGTCGGCCTTGGGAGAATTCATCGAGCGGATGAATTGCAATCATTTCTACAACGACCAGTTTTGGGGCGAGGACATCGCCGACGCGGCGTTCGTGCATTACCCGAATGAGCGCTGGTTCAAGCCTGGCCGCAAGGATGCGCTGCCGGCTGGTATTCTCGATGAATACTGCCGGCAAATTTACAACCCCGATGGCGAGTTGCGTGGCTCGCATCTGGTCGACACCAACTCCGGCAACGCGAAGCGCGGCATTTGTTCGCTGCCGTATGTGCGCCAGTCCGACGGCGAGGTGGTGTATTTCCCGGCCAACCTGATCGACAACCTGTACCTCAGCAATGGCATGAGTGCCGGTAATACGCTGGCCGAAGCGCAGGTGCAATGCCTGTCGGAGATTTTCGAACGGGCGGTCAAGCGCGAAATTCTGGAAGGCGAACTCGCCCTGCCGGATGTGCCGCAGGACGTGCTGGCGAAATATCCCGGCATCCTTGCCGGCATTGAGGAACTGGAAAAGCAGGGCTTTCCGGTGCTGGTGAAGGATGCGTCGCTGGGCGGGGAGTTTCCCGTGATGTGCGTCACCTTGATGAACCCGCGAACGGGCGGTGTGTTTGCGTCCTTCGGAGCGCACCCCAGCCTGGAGGTGGCGCTGGAACGCAGCCTGACCGAGCTGCTGCAGGGACGCAGTTTTGAAGGTCTGAACGATTTACCCCGGCCCACCTTTGAAAGTAACGCCGTGACCGAGCCGAATAACTTTGTTGAGCACTTTATTGATTCCAGCGGCGTGGTGTCGTGGCGCTTTTTCAGTGCCAAAGCGGAATTCGATTTTGTCGAGTGGGACTTTTCCGGGCACGGTGAAAATTCCAATACCGACGAAGCTACGACGCTGTTCGGCATTCTCGAAGGCCTGAGCAAGGAAGCCTACATGGCGGTTCATGAGCAACTCGGCGGCAGTTGCAACGCGGTGGCCTGCCGCATTCTGGTGCCGGGTTATTCGGAAATTTATCCGGTCGAGGATTTGATCTGGGATAACACCAACAAGGCGCTATCGTTTCGTGCCGATATTCTGAACTTGCATCGCCTCGATGATGCCAGGCTGAAAGCACTGCTCAAGCGTTTGGAAGACAGTGAGCTGGATGATTACAC
>CAMBRI010000170.1 GCA_945870205.1 Sulfuritalea hydrogenivorans sk43H
AACGCCGCGGTGGAAGCCGCGCGTGCTGGTGAGCAGGGACGCGGCTTTGCGGTGGTCGCCACCGAGGTGCGCAACCTGGCGCAGAGAAGCGCGACGGCGGCAAAGGAAATCAAGACCCTGATTGCCGAGTCGGTCGACAAGGTGGAGAGCGGCGCCAAGCTGGTGCAGCAGGCGGGCACGACGATGGACGAAGTCGTGACCAGCTTCCAGCAGGTGGCCAGTCTGGTGACTGAAATTGCTTCGGCCTCGCGCGAGCAGAGCTCGGGCATCGAGCAAACCACGCAGGCGGTGTCGCAAATGGATGAAGTGACGCAGCAGAACGCCGCGCTGGTGGAAGAAGCGGCAGCGGCGGCCGAGAGCCTGGAAGAGCAGGCGCGTGGTCTGGTGCAGACGATGAGCATGTTCAAGCTCGCCGAAGGGAGCGGCGGCGGTCTGCCCGCTCCGGTGCTGCGCGATGCGACTCCGCGACGTCTGGGGGGAGGTCGTCCGCCGGCCAAACCGACGTCGGGTTCAAGAAAAATCGCCCCACCCCACCTCGCTGATGCCGGCGAACAGTGGGAGGAGTTTTGAATCAGCGCGACCGGGAGTTTCATTTTACTGCTGCCGATTTCGAGAGGGTGCGCGCGCTGATCTATAAGCACGCCGGAATTTCCCTCGCGCCGATCAAGCAGGACATGGTCTACAGTCGGCTGGCGCGACGCTTGCGGGCACTGGGCTACAGCACTTTCGCCCAGTACCTGGCGCACCTCGAATCGAACGATGAAGCCGAATGGGAGACCTTCGTCAATTCGCTGACGACGAACCTCACATCCTTCTTTCGCGAGGCGCATCACTTTGACATTCTGATCAGCCATCTGCGCAAGTTGAAGCATCGACCGGTGCGCATCTGGTGCTCGGCCGCATCCACCGGCGAGGAGCCGTACACCCTTGCCATGACGGCCTGCGAGGCTTTCGACACGCTGACGCCGCCGGTATCGATCGTTGCCAGCGACATCGATACCAATGTCCTGGCCACAGCCGAAAAAGGCGTCTACCCGATGGAACGGGTGGAAAAGCTCAGCGCGGACCGTTTGCGCCGCTTCTTCCTTAGAGGCAGCGGTGCACAGGCCGGCTACGCGCGCGTGCGCCCGGAACTGCAAAAACTGCTCAGCTTCACGCGCATCAACCTGCTCGATGCACGACTGCCGCTGCAAGGCCCGTTCGACATCATGTTTTGTCGCAACGTAATGATCTACTTCGACAAGCCGACGCAATACGCCATTCTCAAGAAATTTGCGCCACTGCTGCGAGAAGATGGACTGCTGTTCGCCGGCCATTCCGAGAGCTTCCTGCATGCCGTTGACCTGTTTCGCCCTTTGGGGCGGACGGTGTACGAGCGCGCTGATCGGCCGGCGTCGGCCGCCGTCGCAAGGACTTGACCGTGGAAGCGGGATTCATCGAGCATCTTGCAAGCAACAGCTACTTTGACCCGACCTTTGGCACCGAGGCAATCAAAGTGCTGCCGGGCGAGTATTTCGTAACCACGACGGACATGTTGCTGGTAACGGTGCTCGGTTCCTGTGTTTCAGCCTGCATTCGCGACAAGGAGCGGGGCATCGGCGGCCTGAACCATTTCATGCTGGCCGATTCCGGGGAGCAATCCCCCAACTCGGCTTCTGCGCGCTACGGCATCTACGCCATGGAAATCCTGATCAACCATCTGCTAAAGCTGGGTGCTCGTCGCAGCAATCTCGAAGCCAAGGTGTTTGGCGGTGGCAGAGTGATGGCTGCCCTATCCAGTTCGAACGTCGGCGAGCGCAATTCGACTTTCGTGCTCAATTTTTTGCGTACTGAAGGAATAGCTGTATCCGCCAGGGATCTGCTCGACGTGCATCCGCGCAAGGTGTATTTTTTTCCTGCGACCGGCCGCGTTCTGGTCAAGAAGTTGACGCGTTTGCATAATGACACGCTGTTGCGCCGCGAAAGCGCCTATGCCGCCCGCCTCACCGAAGCGCCGATATCCGGCGAGATCGAACTTTTCTAGGAGACGTCATGTCGATCAAGGTTCTTATCGTTGACGACTCGGCGCTGATGCGCGCGCTGCTGACCGAGATCATCAATGGCGCGCCTGACATCGATGTGGTGGGTGCCGCACCGGACCCGATCGCCGCGCGCGAGATGATCAAGACGCTGAATCCGGACGTGCTGACTCTGGACGTCGAAATGCCGCGCATGGACGGCCTTGAGTTTCTCGATCGGTTGATGCGCCTGCGCCCCATGCCGGTAATCATGATCTCCTCCCTTACGGCCGCTGGCTCGGAAGTTACCCTGAAGGCACTCGAGCTTGGCGCAGTCGACTACCTGGCCAAACCGCGGGCTGAGAACCTCTCCCTGCTGCAAGATTATGCAGAGGAGATTCGCGACAAGATCCGCGCAGCAAGCAGTGCGCGCATGAAATCCACCGCGCGTGTCGGCGTGCCGTCGGCGCCGACCCTTGCCCACCCCAAGGGCAGTTTCTCGACGCGGCTGTTATCCGAGAAAGTCATCCCTATCGGCGCATCGACGGGCGGCACCGAGGCCATCAAGGATGTGCTCGCTGCACTGCCCGGAGAAATGCCGCCTATCGTCATGGTTCAACATATGCCGGATACATTTACACCGTCCTTTGCGCGTCGCCTCGATCGCCTGTCGAGGCTGACGGTGATCGAAGCGCAGGGTGGCGAGCGCCTGCACCCCGGCACGGCCTACCTGGCGCCTGGCCATTCGCATATGCGCGTGAGGAAAAGCGGCGGTGGCCTGGTGCTCGAACTTTCGCAGGAGGAGCCGGTGAATCGTCATCGACCGTCCGCCGACGTGTTGTTCTGGTCGGTCGCCGAGCAGGTTCGGCACCACGGATTGGGAGTGATCCTTACGGGCATGGGCAAGGACGGGGCGCAAGGCCTGCTTTCCATGCGCAAGGCGGGAGCGTGGAATATCGCCCAGGATCAGGCCTCCTGCGTGGTCTACGGAATGCCGCGAGAGGCTGCCGAAATTGGCGCGGTGGATGAAGTCGCCAGTCTGGGCGACATTGCCGGCAGCATACTGGCGAAGCTGCGCATGCTCGACAAGGGTGCCTCACCGAGAGGATGAGGCTTCGATGTTGCCCCACCGCGGCGGGCTTTCGACTCCGGCATTGCCCACCGTCAGGGCGCTCAGGCGTCAGGTAGCCACCAAGCCGATGCATGTGCAGCGCATGGTAGCTGCGCCGCAGCCGGTCATTCCGGCAAGCGCCGGGAACCCAGGATGTTTCCCGGCAACGCATCGAGGATGCTCCTGATCGGGGCTGGCAACGCGGCCTTGCCGGTTTCCGCCAGATCGAGCCACTGGCATCCTGGTTCCATTGCAGAGTGACCCGGCACCACATCCAGCAGCAGCGGCGTGATGCGCAGGCGAAAATGGGTGAAGGCATGGACCAGGAGCGCCGCCGGCGAGACCGCACTGACGTGGCAGCCGAAGCGGCGTTCTGCCCATTCGCGGGCCTCGGCCCCATCAGGCAGTTCCGGCAGCGACAGCAGGCCGCCCCAGATGCCTGTGGGCGGCCGGGTTTCGAGCAGGACGCGGTTGCCATCCTGCAAAATCAGCAGCGTGGCTTCGCGCTGCGGAATTTCGCGGCGAGGCTTTGGTGTGGGCAGTTCCCTGGTGCGCCCGGTGGAGTGGGCGACGCAGCTTTCATTGAGTGGGCATGCATCACAGCTGGGCTTGGCTCGGATGCAGATCATCGCGCCCAGATCCATCTGCGCCTGGTTGTAGACAGCCCCATGGCGCGCCGGCATAAGCTCCGCGGCCAGTGCCCAGAGGCGCTTGTCGACCGCGCTGCTGGCGGCCAGGCCCTCGATGCCAAAAGCGCGGCACAGCACGCGTTTGACGTTGCCGTCGAGGATGGGAGCGTGGGCGCCGAAGCAGAAAGTGGCGATGGAATTGGCCGTGGAACGGCCGATGCCCGGGAGTTGCGCAATGACATGGGGGTCGCGCGGAAAGTTGCCCCCGTGCTGCGTCATGACGGTTCTGGCGCAGGCATGCAGGTTGCGGGCGCGGGCGTAGTAGCCCAGCCCGCTCCACAGCGCCATGACCTCCTCGACCGGTGCCGCGGCGAGGTCGGCCAGTTGCGGGAAGCGGTCGAGAAAGCGCCGGTAGTATGGAATCACCGTCGCCACCTGCGTCTGCTGCAACATGATTTCCGACAGCCAGACGCGGTAGGGATCGGTGGTGTTCTGCCAGGGCAGATCGTGACGGCCGTGGCGCTGGTGCCAGCGGATCAGGCGCGCGGCGAAACCGCGCGCCGGGGGCGACAATTCAACCATCCCCCCAGCCCCTGCCCCACGACCGGCTTTGCACAGCCGGTCGGTTTCGGTGGTGCGGAGCTGTGCTCCGCGAATTCCCACCTCCACCCCGCGGAAGGGGGTGACCTTGGTTCGCCGCTGGCGCGGCTCCACGTTGTTGGCGGCATCCCCTTGGGGCGGCCCTGCGGGGATGCTCACGCGCTTACCGGTTTCACACGACTCGCGGCAAGCTTGGCGCGCTGTCGCGCTTCATCGGTCGTGTCGGCATTCGCCACCGCCACGCCCATGCGGCGCTTTTTGAAACTCTCGGGTTTGCCGAACAGGCGCAGGTCGGATTCGGGTACCTGGAGGGCTTCGGCGACACCTTCAAAGGCGATGCCCTTCTCTTCCATGCCGCCGTAGATTACGGCTGAGGCACCGGGACGGCGCAGCGCTGTATCGACCGGCAGGCCGAGAATGGCGCGGGCATGGAGTTCGAATTCGGACAGGCGTTGTGTCGCCAGGGTTACGAGCCCCGTGTCGTGCGGACGCGGGCTGACTTCGGAGAACCACACCTGATCGCCCTTGATGAACAGTTCGACGCCGAAAATTCCGCGCCCGCCGAGGTTGCCGGTTACTGCACGGGCGATGTCTCGCGACTTCTGCAGTGCGATCGGCGTCATGGCCATCGGTTGCCAACTCTCGACGTAATCGCCGTTCACCTGTACGTGGCCGATCGGCTCGCAGAAGAAGGTTTCCACTGCTCCCGAGGCACCGACGGCACGTACCGTCAGTTGCGTAATCTCGTAATCGAAATCGATGAAGCCCTCGACGATGATCCGTCCCGCCCCAACGCGACCGGCGGCCTGCGAGTAGTCCCACGCCTGCTGCACATCGGCGGCTGACTTCACTAGCGACTGACCCTTGCCCGAGGACGACATCACGGGCTTGATCACGCAGGGATAACCTATTCCGCCGTCGATGGCGGCCTGTAGTTCGGCCAGCGTATCGGCGAACTGGTAGGGCGAGGTGGCCAGCCCGAGTTCCTCGGCGGCCAGCCGGCGTATGCCTTCGCGATTCATGGTCAATTGCGCTGCGCGCGCCGTGGGTATCACTTCCGCAAGGCCTTCCCGCTCGATCTCGACCAGTGTCGCGGTGGCAATGGCCTCGATCTCGGGCACCACCAGGTCGGGCTTTTCCTTTTCGATCAGTGCGCGCAGGGCGGCGCCATCGGTCATGGTCACGACGTGGCTGCGATGCGCCACCTGCATGCCGGGCGCATCGGCGTAGCGGTCCACACCGATCACCTCGCAACCCAGCCGCTGCAATGCGATAATGACTTCCTTGCCCAGTTCGCCACAACCCAGCAGCATGACGCGCGTGGCGGAAGGAGAAAGTGGAGTGCCGATACGTTTTGCGATGCCCATCAGGTGCTCCCGATAAATTGATGTTCCCCCGATTTTAGAGCCTGTTCGCGAGCAACCCGAATGAACCAGCCGTATCAATACAGTTTTGACGCGCGTAGCTTTCGCGATGCCCTGGGCGAGTTTGCCACCGGCGTTGCCGTGGTTACCGCACGCGGGGCCGATGGCCAGCCGGTAGGCGTCACCATCAACTCCTTCGCCTCGGTTTCACTGGAGCCGCCGCTGGTGTTGTGGAGCCTCGGCCTGCAGTCGCCCTCGCTGGCGGTGTTCGAGTCGTGCAGCCACTACGCGGTCAACGTGCTGGCGGCCGATCAGACCGAATTCTCGCAACGTTTTGCGCAGTCGCAGAGCGACAAGTTCGCCGGCATCGAGTCGCGAACCGGAGCCAGCGGGGTGCAGCTTCTGCCCGGTTGCAGCGCCTGGTTCGAGTGTCGCAACGAGATGCGCTATCCCGGAGGGGACCACATCATCCTGGTGGGCCATGTCGAGAGCTTCCATCGCGAAGAGAAGCCACCGCTGATTTTTCACGGCGGGCGCTATCGCCGGCTTGAATAAAAGGCTATTTGCATTCTGAGGTTGGAAAGCTGAGATTTCGAGGTCCAATCCGCTTCAGTGCCGAGGTTGGAATCAGCCTCTTTGGCGCAACCTCAATGCAACTTCAATTGGTTGGAACTGGGTCTGAGGTGGCTGTGCCCTGCTTTTGACTCCAAGCCGAGTACTGAATATAGACATATCCAGTGGCCGCAGCACTCAGATTGCGGCCGTTCAGCCTCGGCAGGGTCGGAGGACCGCAGCGTGCCCTTATGCATAGTCCGCAGTTATGAATAGGACTTGGTGAGTTTTGGCTGGAAGCGTTACAAACATTAGTTTTGCGGCACGTCTGGTTTCGATTTGTAGACATAATCTGAGCGATAGATTGAAGTCCGTTCTCTACTACAGGAGAACCTTATGGACCTCATCGCATCCCCTCATCCCACGCACAATGCGTGGCTCCTCAAAAGCGCGCTGGCGCCGCACATGGCTGCGTTCAACGCGCACCTGAGTCATGGACGTTACGCTGCCGTTACCACCACGAACTACATCTCATGTTTGGCACACTTTGCCTTATGGATGAAGCAGGAGGATCTTGCCGTTGCCTCGCTTGACGAGCATGCGGTGGATCGCTTCCTGCGCAACCATCTACCTGGCTGCGAGTGCCCGTCGCCAGTTTCACGCGAGCACAGCGACCTACGTGCTGCCCTCGGACATCTGTTGAAAGTGCTACGTGAGCAGAGCGTGATTGCCAATATTCCGGCGCCCACTGGTTACATCGCCGAAGAACTGCGCCGCTACGATGCGCACATGTGCAATGCACGGGGCCTGAGTACGGGCACACGTTCCGGTTACCTGCGAATAGTGCAACGCTTTCTGCGGCATCACTTCGTCGAATGCCCAGTTGTCATCGCCGAACTGACATCGGCTGATGTCCGTCAGTTTATTGCCGTTCAACTGGGGTTGGTCGATACGATTTCAAATGCTTCAGCGCTGTCTTCGGCACTGCGAACCTACTTGCGCTCAGAAGCGTCCGGTTAAATTGTGAACAAACTCAACTGGTTATCGGGAATGACGATTCTTGGTGTGGGCGCATCGGGCCGCAAGGCGCATGAAATCTCGGTTTTCTCGAAAACCGAGACCGAAAGAATCTGTAGCAACGTATAGAGCGAGGCGTCGAGGTGAAGCTCCTTCTTGACGATGGCGATAAGAACGTAGGTCGATACGGCGCACCAGATTTGCGTTTTCACTGCGTTCTCGCTGGTGCCGAGGAATTTCTTGATGCGCAGGTGCTGTTTGATCCACTTGAAAAACAACTCGACCTGCCAGCGGCTCTTGTACAACGCGGCGATGGTCAATGGCGGCAGCGCCGTGTTGTTGGACAAGAACACCAACGTCTTGCCCGACTCGGGATCTTTGTATCGCACACGCCGCAAATGTTCGGGATAGTCCTTGGAGACGTAAAAACCATTGAGAGAAATCGCCTGATCGCAAATCACTCCTGCTGTTCGATCGGTCTTGGTCGAGTACACCCGTCGGGCGTTCATGCCCCGTTTCGCCCGCGTCACGAAGAACGCCCCCGCCTGATGCAATTTGAAGAGCCGAGCGAAATCCAGATAGCCTCGATCCATCACGTAGAAGGCGCCAGCTTCGATGGGCAAGATGTCGAGTACCTTGACGTCGCCCATCTTGCCGTCGCTGATGTGAATGAAGGCGGGGATCGCTCCACGCAAATCCAGCAGCGTGTGCATCTTCACCGCCGCCTTGGTCGAACGAAATGGAGCCCAGTCGAACAAGCTCAAACACAGGTCGATGGTGGTCGAGTCCAGAGCGTAGACCGTCGCATCGAGTTCCAGGCCTGTCGAATCTTTGCTGTAGAGGTCGCGGGCTCGAACAATCAGGCGCATGGCCAGTGCGTGATAAATGCGCCAGTCCCTCTGATTCAAAGCGTCCGAGAGCGTTGCTCTGGCGGGCACACCACTCAACCCCATGTGAAACAACTTGGATTGATTGGACGTCAGACAAACCTCGATGTTGCGCAAGGACTCGCGCCATGTCAATTGCGAAAAGGCCATTACGCGAAACAAGTCGGCGCAATCCAAGGTGCGAACACCCGCATCCCCACTGTGACGGTCGATGATGCGTCCGAAAGTCTTCCAAGGCACGTACTCCATCACTTGCGCAAACAGTGTCTTGCCCACGTTCATGCTTCACCCCAGGCTCGCCAAACCCGAAAGTATCGCAAATGCTCAATCTGAAATTCAAATCGTGGACACCCGTTTCTCGTTCAAGACCCGCATCAGTACTGGCTTTGCAGCCGGTACTACTGAATTAAACCGGACACCTCTGGTCTGATCCGGATGGTGGTGTCATTTGAGCGGATCGATTTCGACAAAGCTTGCAACTTCTTGCATGCGCGCCGGGGAAAGCGTGACTCAGGTGTCGAGAGACACCGCCGTGCAGAGTTGATAGCCTTCTTTCCAGAGCGACTTGATGGCCGGGTCGGGCGCGCCGGCCTCGGTCATTTTCTTCTTCAGGCGCGAGATGCGGACTTCAAGTGCCGATTTACTCTTGTCGTCCGGGTCCAGATTGAGCAGTTCCAGCAAGCGCCAGTACTCGAGCTTTTGTCCCGGCGCTTCCGCCAGGCTTTTGAGCAATGCAACTTCGCCCTGGCCAATGCCAATTTCGGCCTTGTCGCCGCGCAACACCTGGCGCACCGTATCGAGCGTGAGCACGGTCCGCCGGTTGGCCTCGTTGAAGACTCGCCGCGCCACGCT
>CAMBRI010000171.1 GCA_945870205.1 Sulfuritalea hydrogenivorans sk43H
GCTTCTTCGGCGCAGGTCGTGGTGCAGTAACGGTGGCCGCGATCGCAGTGGCTGCAGATCAGCACGGCCGTGCGACAGGCGGCGCACAGGTAGCGTCTTCCGGGAAGGTCCATTGGCAGTCGGGGCCAATGGGGTGGGTGCCGGGAACGCCTGCGTCATGACATACTTCGCGCGCAACGTCGTCCCCGGCAGAAGGGGGCTTCGGGGCGCGGCATCGGAACTGGCTTGGCGGTTGGGACCGGCGTCGCGCCTGCGTTTCCACCGGCCGGTCAGCTTTCTACCCCATCCGCTACAAATCTGCCGCGCTTCGCTTGCCAGACGACGATTGCTGCGCAATCTGTCCGCCGGATGCCCTGCGGGCAGCAAATCGTAAAACCGGCATATTCATGCCAGCAATTCAAAAACCAAAATCGCTACCGGCTCGCTTCGCTGCGCTTCCAACTCGCCGCCGCCAGATTTCTACTGAAAACCGACACCGTTAACACTTGACGACGTGCGCCTGTACTCATCACGCCAGGATGGCAGCTATATCGAGCAACGCAGCGGTGAGGACATTGCGCGCACGGCGTGGCCGGTGGATTACCGCAACCCGACGTTCGCGCTTTGGATCGAAAGCGATGAGCCTCGGCGCTATTACCTGCGGATCTCGGCACGCAACGCACTGTCAACCTCCATCCATCTCTGGCATCCCGGGACGTTTTCTATTGCCACGCGGGATGAGGCCTTCAATTACGGCGTGTTCTACGGCGTGTATATATTGATTCTGGTGTTCCACCTGTTCTTCTGGTTTGCCACCCGCGAACGCCTGGGCGGATGGTATGTGCCCTACGTCGCCATTAATTTCCTTGGCGCGGCAATTTCTACCGGTCACTTTCAAAAACTGACCGGTTTGCCGGGGCCAATGTCGGACATGCTGCTGGGGGTCATGCTGTGCATGCCGCTGGCCATCAGCAATACCTTCACCTTGACCCTGCTGGAACTGGCGTCGGTGATGCCGCGCTTCGTCCGCATCTACCTGCCGCTGATGTGGAGTCTTGGCATCGGCCTGTCACTCATCGTCGTCACCGGCCATTTCGGCGCTGGCGTGGCTGGCGCCCAGGCAATCACTCTCGCCTGCATCGCCTTGTTGATAGTCATCGGCATCCATCTGGCGTTACGCGGCCATCGTCCGGCCCGCTTTTTTCTGTTCGCATTCGGCATATTCTATGCGGCGGTTGTGATGCGCTACCTACGTAATCTGGGCATCCTCGAACCGAGTCTGCTGACGGAATTCAGCGTTCCTGTCGGGGCGCTATTGCACATGATCGTGATGAGCCTCGGCATTACCGGTCAGTACACCAAGATCAAGCGCGAAAAGCTGTCGGCACAGGCTGCGCTGAATGAATCCCTGGAAGTACAGGTGCAGGAACGCACTATCACCCTGATGGATGAAATCGCGCGCCGCAAAAAATCCGAAAATGAAGTGCGCCACGCACTGGATGTCATGGGGCGGGCGCGTCAGGAGCAGCAAGACTTCGTCGCCATGGTCTCGCATGAGTTCCGCACGCCGCTGGCCATCATCAACACGGTGACTCAACAACTGGCCGGCAATCTCGATGCGCCGCGCGAGAAGAGTCTGGAACGCTGCACCGATATTCGTGATTCCACCCGCCGCATGACGGACATGATGGACGAGTTCCTGTCGTTCGACCGGCTGGGCGGCGAGTTCCATCCAAGCCTGCGCCCTATCAATCCTTTGCAACTGGCGCATTCAGTTGCCGAGGAATTCGATGTCTCGCGCTTGCGTATCGAAGACGAATGTTCCTTGGACAAGCTTGTCTGCGACGTGGAGTTGCTGCGGGTGGCATTGCGTAATCTGCTCGTCAACGCACTGCGCCACTCTCCGCCGGAGTTCCCGGTCCACTTGATAACACGCGCCACGGTGGATGGTTCGGTGGTTTTCGAGGTCAAGGACGCGGGCAGTGGCATTCCCGCCGATGAGATTCCGCGCCTGTTTCAGAAGTATTTCCGCGGGCGCGGCGCATTGAGTAAACCCGGTGCGGGTTTGGGTTTGTATCTCGTGGAACGTATCGCGGAACTTCACGGCGGAACGGTAAGCGTGGATAGCACCCAAGGGCTGGGGACGTCGTTCAAGCTAGCTATTCCAGCGGCCAGTGAATGACTCGCGAGACAGGTGTTTCGCTACCAGCGGCGATGGTGGTTCTCGCCGTTGCCGGGAATATCCGTCGGTGCCAACCGTGAGAATGGGTTGGCTTGCGGTTGATCTGGACTTCAAGGGTCGAGGACTGGGCAGTGCCCTGCTGGCCGATGCCATCTATCGCGCCATCCGCTCGGAAATTGCCGCCTATGCTCTCGTGGTCGATGCCAAGGATGAGTCCGCCGGGAACTTCTATCGGCATCATGGATTCATTGCCTTGCCAACCGCGACACAGACACTGTTTCTGCCACTTGCAACAGTTCGTGACTGATTGAGGCCGCTGGGTATTTTCCGCTGCCAGAAATGTTTTATCCCCTGGAAATATCCCCTTCATCCGTGATCAGCCCCACCCCGGAACGCCCGCCGGATACATGACCCGTACGTCCGGTGGTGTGGGAGGGAGGGGCAGCGAGGCTTCTTCCTATCCGGATTATGCCTGCGGGATTGGCGATGACTTACGCTGGAGAGTGGTCCTTGAGCCAATCACGTAGCGCCGCATTCATACGCGTCTGCCAACCGGGACCAGCGGCACGGAAGGCGGCGAGAACTTCTCGGTCGAACCGGATCGTAGTCGACTCTTTGTCGCTCCCGGCAGGACGGCCGCGTTGCTTACGGTATGCCTCGATGCCAGTCTGCATTTCTTCCCGCGTCAGCGGACGATCATCCTCATTTTTGCCATCCCAGACGTATGGCGTTCCGGCACGAGCCTTTGCCAAATCGGTCTTGCTCTCGCCATGCATATCGGCAGCGCGCATTTCATTGGTCGCCATTGAAGTCCTCTTCGAGCCAGCCATGGTAACTGCTCCTTTCCTCTTCACTTGCCGGCCGGAAACTGACAATCCGCAAGGTATCGTCGCGTGTCACATGCACCACCGTCAGTACCGCCAGCACTTCAAACACATAAGCGAACGACTGCATCCGCGGTTCGCTACCTCGCACACTTCCCACGTCCAACCGATACGGGCTCTCCAGTACCATCGGCGCATCGGCGAAATCAAGCCCGTGCTTATCGAGATTTGCTTGCCGCTTGGTCTCGTCCCAGAGAATGTGCATACCCATAAGCTTTATTGTGGTAACAACAAATCTGGAAGTCAATGATTATCGTTACTACAATTAACGGCCCACCCTATTTCTCTTGGGACGGGGCATAACTGCGTTGTAGGGGAGCTGCGCGATAAGTCGTGCGCAGCCCACCCCCCCTGAACTTGAACGGGCCTATCGAGTTGCAGCGTCCCTTGGTCCGGCTAATGTATTGTGTAGTCAGTCAGTTTGGTACAAAGCAATGGTACAAACACCGTCGCCTAGCGGTTACGCATCATATGGATTATTAATGGTTTTTTAGGATTTCGACGTATCCCGTCCGCTCCGCCAATTACGTAGTAAACATGCGCCCTTCGGGGCGTTTTGTTTTTGTACCCATCAATAAGCCCATCAATTGACAAGGTGCTTGCCACCCTTCGATGGTGGTTCTCGCTGTTGCCGGGAATATCCGTCGGTGCCAACCGTGAGAATGGGTTGGCTTGCGGTTGATCTGGACTTCAAGGGTCGATGCCAAGGATGAATCCGCCGGGAACTTCTATCGGCATCATGGATTCATTGCCTTGCCAACCTTGCCAACCTTGCCAACCGCGACGCAGACACTGCTCCTGCCACTGGCAACAGTTCGCGACTGATTGAGGCCCCTGGGTATGTAGTGGGCATTTTGCGGAACTTCCCGTTCCACAGCGTGGCGATGGGTACTGCCCAAAGCCTGGGTCCCATCGGTAGCGTTTCATCACCATCATAGAGAACCAGGCCGCAAGTGAATCGCTCGGGGGCGAGCATGGCAAGATGGCGTAGCCCGGAAAAATCCCGAGGGTTGATGGTGGCGGCCGCTTTGACTTCTATACCGACGATGCTTCCCATGGCATCTTCCAGAACGAAGTCCACTTCGCGCTGATCCTTGTCACGGTAAAAACAAAGGGCGTAGCGATGCTCCGACCAGGTACAGAACTTCAGCAGTTCGCCGAAAACAAAACATTCAAGGAGCTTGCCAAAGGCCGCTCGGTGATGAATCGGCGAAATATCTGAAACTTCCAGCAAGGCCGCGAGCAAGCCCGAATCAATGAATTGAAGCTTTGGCGTCTTGACCAGTCGGCTGAGACCATTCCCGGACCAGACCGGAACACGTTGCAGCAAGTACATTTGCTCAAACACCGACAGGTATTTTTCGACCGTCTTGTGATCCAGGCCAATCTGCCCGCCCAGTTGGGTGAAATTGCACAGTTGGCCGGAAACATGCGCCATCATCCCCAGTAGCCGGGGCAACTGGGCCAGTTTGTCGAGACGGGCCAGATCCCTCACGTCGCGCTGGATCAGCATGTTCAGATACTGTCGAGCCCATGCCTGCCGCCGGCGGACACTGCTACGTGCGACTGATTCCGGATAACCACCTCCAAGCACCCGGTCGGCGAGCACGCCGCTGCTGCTGCTGATGGGGACAGGCGATGCCATGAATGGAATGCGATGCAAGAACAACTGATCGAGCCAGTCGACGCAGCTTTCGCCGCCGGGAGTCATCTCGCTTTGGGCCAGCGGCAGGAGAATCTGATTGTCCACTCGACCGGCCAGAGAGTCAGCCACGTTCGGCAGCATCATCAAGTTGGCGGAACCGGTCAGCAAGAAGCGTCCTGGGCGACGGTCCTCGTCGACCGCCTTCTTGATGGCGAGGAGCAGGTTCGGAGCGCGCTGGACTTCATCGATTACTGCGGCATCAACGGTACGAATCAAGCCGACGGGGTCTTCCCTTGCAGCCGCGAGGGTGGGGGCATCGTCGAGGCTGAGATAGGTGCGTCCTGCTGAAAACTGTCGAGCCAGGGTTGTCTTCCCGGATTGTCGCGGACCACTGACTAGCACGACCGGCGTGTCTGCCAGAGCCTCGCCTACTCGCCCGGCGAGGAAGCGAGGAAACAGGGATGGTGGAGTTCTGTCAGGCTTGGGTGCGGGCGGTTGGCGGGTCATGGTACAGGTGGGTGCTTGTCAAGTAGGGAAGAATTATCCGTCCAATCGGGAAACATGTATCGAAATATCGGGATTTAATTACAAATATGGCTCGCGCTTTTTCTTCGCTTCGGTTTCGGTCTTGGTATCCCCGATCGGCCCCGGCACCTTGACCAACAGCGCCGTGTCGATTTCGGCCATGGGCAGCGCAGGGATGAATGGAGTGGCGCAGGTTTTCGGCGTGTTTTTACATGAAAAATCGCCTTCCGGAGCGCATTGTTGTTGGCTGTGGCCGCATTGTTGGAACTCGCATTCATGTCTCCGTCGGTGCGCTGTACGGGTGCCGGCCGGGGTATCATCGCTGCTGACTTCCGATCAGGTATCTGCGTTGAAAATCCTTCCCGTTGAACCCGGCACCGTGGGCCCCTGCCCGGTGGCCTCCGATGCCTTGCAGGGTATCAAACGTCAGCAGACCAATCCTGCGCGCTGGAATGGCGCCGGCTGGGAGGCCTTTGTGGCCGCCTTGCGTGCAACTGGCGTGGAACTGGCCGAGGGGCCGGTGGCCTGCGGCGTCTATGCCACCGATGCCGGCGGCACCGCCTATGGTCTGCCGCATGGCGTGGTGATCGCGCACAGCGCGGCGCAGGTTGCGGCGCTGCTCAAGGCAGCCCAGACCCATCGGGTACCGGTGACGGTGCGTGGCGGCGGGCTGACCACGGAAGGCGAATCCGTGGCTTTCGGCGGCGTACTGCTCGACATGACCGGCATGAGCCGCGTGCTGAACATCGATGCAACGGGGCTGACCGTGCGCACCGAGGCCGGCATCTTCTGGCATGGCCTGGCCGAGGAACTTCGCCGCGAAGGTCTCGACTACCTCTCGGCGCCGCTCAACCTGACATCTTCAGTGGGTGGCACGCTCGGCGTCGGCGGCATCGACGTCAATTCGGCGCGCCTGGGCTGCAGCGCCGACCAGGCGATCTCCTTGCAGGTGGTGACGCCCACCGGCGAGATCGTTGAATGCTCCGACAGCGAGAACGCCGAACTCTTCCAGCGCGTGATCCTCGGCTACGGCCAGTTCGGGGTCATCACCGAAGCGACGCTGCGCATACGCCCCTACACGCCGCTGGCCATGCGCTACTTCTACTATTCCTCGCTGCGCACCGCCATCGAAGACCTGCAAATGCTCGATGCCGCGGATGCCAGCGACTACTCGGGCATTCTCACCATCATGGATTGCGCGGTGAATCTGCTGGTGGCTTTCGATTCCGACGAGCGTGAAGCCGCGTTCCGCAAGAACTGGAAGTCGAAGCTGCGTGGCTACGGCGAGTTCGGTTTTGCCCTGTGCATGGCCGGCCACTATGCGCTGCGCCCATGGCGGATCGGCGAGGCGCTCTACCTCTTGCGGCGCAAGCGCGAGGTATTTCCCGAGTTCCGTCGCCCCGAATACATGCGCAACGGCAAGATGCACGACCGTACCGTCGTCTATTCACGCGCGGTGTGGAAGCACTGGGGCTCGCGCAACATGGTGATTCCCGATCTGGCCACCAGCACCGAGCGCTTCATCGAGGCGGTGGAACGCGGCAACGCGGTATGCCGCAGGTTCTTCCCGCATTACACGCTGTATTGCGTCGGCATCAAGTTGCGGCCTGAGCACCAGGCCCACTATGAAATGTCCTGCGTGCCGCCGGGCGTGCAAGACCGGGCCTATGGCTGCGAATTCGAGCCCATGATCGAAGGCGCGGTATACAGCCGCGATCATTTCCAGTCTTTCAAGAACGCCATCTACGACATCGGCGTCGACATGGGGGCGAGCTATTACCGCTTCGGCGGCATGATGAAAGGTTATATCCGCCGCGTCTTCGGCGATGCGCTGGTAGACAAACACTTGGCCATGAAGCGTCAGGCCGACCCCGCCATGATCCTCAACCGCGACGTGATCTTCTGATGTTCGGCCTGACACCCCCGGCGCCCGTCATGCCGCGCGATTTCTCGGCCTGCAGCGGCTGCAGCCTGTGCGTCCTGGTGTGCCCGATGTGGCGCGCGCGGCGTGACCCGCGCTTCAGTGCCGAAGGCCTGGCCAAGGCGCAGCAGTGCGGTGCCACGGCTGCCGAACTGGCGGCGCCGATCGAGGCTTGTTCCTTGTGCGGTGCCTGCGATCCGGTCTGTCCGGAACGCATCGACCTGTCCGGCATGATCATGGGCTTGCGGCAGCGGCTGACCAACTCGGTGCCGCCGCGCACGCCGCCGCCGGCCGTGCTGGGCGATCTGTCGGCCATGCTGCAAAAGGCGAGCGGCGCCCCCGCGGCGGAAGGCGCCGTGTCGCGCGCGGCCCCGGTGCTGCTGCCAGGCCCGGACTTGCGGGCCGACGCTGAGCTGCTGGCACGGGTGCAGGCCTTGGTGGGGCTTGTCCTGTTCGACGACGACGGCGCCGACATTGTCCTCGCGCTCGAACTCGGTGTCGAGATTCCGCATGCCCGCCTGCACGGGTTTCTTGATGCGCTGCGCGGCCACAGCATCGTTGCCGCCGACGGGCTGCTGCTGCGCCAATTGCGCCGCTGGCTACCCGGGTCGCAGCGCATGAGCCTGGGAGCGGCCTTGAGCACCCGGGCAGCGGTGCGCAGCAATCTTGTCCCTTCCGACCTTTATGTGATCGAGCCGCGCGCCTTCCATGGCGACTACGAACGCATGGTGGGCTACTACGACAGGTTGCAGCGCGAAACCGGTTGCAGCCTCAGCCAGGACCTGCAGCGCATCGCCATTCCCGCGACGTCGTCGGAACTGGGGCAGAAGCTGGGCCTGGTCGCTGGCGACGACGTGCAGGCCAAGTGGCTGTTGCAGGGGCGCAAGCCGGCCCGCATCATTGTTGAAAACCTGGCCGATCGTGCCGCCTTCCGGCGCGTGTGCGAAATTCCGGTATTGCATGTTGCCGAGTTAGGGGAGGATCCCGAAATGATCAAGAGCAGGCCACATGCGTTCGGTTGATGTCGTCATCGTCGGCGCCAGCCTGGCCGCCGCCGCCGCTGCCAAGCGCACGGTGGACGCCGGGCTCGAAACCATCATCCTCGAGCGCAAGGAACTACCGCGCCACAAGATCTGCAGCGGCATTCTCTCGCCGCGCGGGCACCGTTTCCTGCTGGAGAATTTTGGCCCTTTGCCGCCCGAAACCCTGCACGAGCCAACCTCCTGCCGCGGCGTAACCTTCCATTTTCCGAGCATGGTGTCGATGCCGATGGATTTCTTCCATGGCACCACGCCGCACTTGCATCGCAAGTATTCCGACCACTGGGCGATCCAGCGCAGCGGCGCCGAGGTGCACGACCAGACTTCCTTTGCCGGCCTCGAAGACAAGGGCGACCACGTGCTGGTGCATGCGCGCCAGCAGGGCCAGCCGGTCGAGTACCGCGCGCGCCAGGTGATTGGCGCCGACGGCCCCAGTTCGCTGGTGGTGCGTGCCGTCTATCCCGACTACACGAAGCAGATTCCGTGGTTCTTCGTCGGCCAGAAATTTCACGAGATCATCGATTGCCCGCTCTCGCCCGAGTATTTCCATTTCTGGTTCCACCCCGGACTCGGCCATTACACCTGGAGCCATGCCCGCGACGGGCGGCAGATCGTCGGCGTCGGCTTCAAGCGCGGCGACAACTTCGCGAAGAAGCACCAGGTGGTACAGGCTTACCTGCAGGACAAGCACGGCGTGCATCTCAAACCGGCGGGTGACGACGACGAAGGCTGCGCCGAAAATTTCGGCCCCTC
>CAMBRI010000172.1 GCA_945870205.1 Sulfuritalea hydrogenivorans sk43H
TTGACCGTCGATTCAGCAGTCGCAGCTGGCGTTTGCGGAACTGGAACGGACTTCGACGACTCCAATAGCGGGACATCGGGCATGGGCGCGGGCGCGACAGGGGCCGACACTTTAGGCATTGCACGTTGCGCAGTGGCAAAAGGCGGCGCGGGTTCCGCCGGTCGCGGCAGCGTGTGCAGAGTGGCTTGCAGCACCGAAGGCGTATCCTTCGACAGCAGGCGCGACCCGTCGGGCCAGAACAGAAACAGGTGGAAAAGCACTGAAACAACAAGGGCCTTGACCAGGCGTCGCGTCGCTAATTTCCTCATTTCCGAGCTATCAAAAGTCATTGTGCTCTGCTAAATTCCAACCGATACAGGATTCTATAGAGATGACTAGCCATCCGCTGATCCTAACCCTTGACCAGCACGGTGTTCCACACCGCTGGGTGAGTTGGCAGCATGCCTGCATTTACGTCGCGCGTGACCTTGTCGCCTGGGACGCGGGAGATACTCAGTTCATTTTCTATGGCGGCACCAACCGGGTCACCGGCGAGCGATCCGAGCTTGCCACCAGCAGCATCATTGCGATTCGAGGCAAGGCGCTGGCTGGCAAGTCGCTGCATCCGACGCCGCCACTATCGAACCGAGAACTGTTCCATCGCGACCGGCATATCTGCGCTTATTGCGCCCGCGAGTTTTCCTCGCAGCGGCTGACCCGTGACCATATCCTGCCGGTTTCGCAAGGCGGACGGGACTCATGGATGAACGTGGTCACCGCCTGCCGCCATTGCAACCAGACCAAAAGCGGACGTACTCCGGAACAGGCGCGCATGGAGCTGGTCTACGCGCCCTATGTGCCGAACAAGGCGGAGTATCTGATACTCTGCAACCGCAACATCCTGGCGGACCAGATGGATTTCCTGGCCCGCCATGTTCCCTCGCAAAGCCGCGTACGCGCGGCCTGAACCCGCCACCACGCTCATGATGACCACTGCGGCAAAGCCGCTGACCTCCTATCGCAAGTACTGGGCGCAGCGCTTCGGCACCGCGCCCTTCCTGCCCATGTCTCGCGCCGAAATGGACACGCTGGGCTGGGACGAGTGCGACATCATCCTCGTCACCGGCGATGCCTACATCGACCACCCCAGCTTCGGCATGGCCCTCGTTGGCCGCCTGCTCGAAGCACAGGGCTTTCGCGTCGGCCTGATCAGCCAGCCCGACTGGCATTCCGCCACCGATTTCAAGCGACTGGGCCGGCCGAAACTGTTCTTCGGCATCACCGCCGGCAACATGGATTCGATGGTCAACCGCTACACCTCTGATCGCAAGATCCGCTCGGACGACGCCTACACGCCCAACGCCGCGGCCGACCGCCGACCCGACCGGGCCGTGATCGTCTATTCCCAGCGCGCCCGCGAAGCCTTTCCCGAAGTTCCGCTGGTGATCGGCGGCATCGAGGCCTCCTTGCGTCGCATCGCGCATTACGACTACTGGTCGGATAAGGTGCGGCGCTCCATCCTGCCGCACGCCAAGGCCGACTTGCTGCTGTTCGGCAATGCCGAGCGGGCCTTGGTTGAACTTGCCCATCGCCTGGCCAAGGGTGAGCGGATCGGCGACATCCGCGACCTGCGCGGCACGGCTTTCATGGTGGCGCCTGGCTGGCTACCAGGGCCGGAGTGGACGGCCGCCGAGTCCACCACGGTGGATACCCCGGGGGCCGTGCACCCGCATCCCGACCCCTATGCGATGGAGCCGACTGCACCGACGGTAAAAGCTGCGACAGCCGGCTCCGAAAATGCCTCGATTGTGCGCATCATCAGCCGCGCCGAGCGATTGGCTGCAACCAAGCAGGCGCGCGCTCACACCGCAATCCGCCTGCCGTCCCATGAACAGGTGCGCGACGATCCGGTGCTCTATGCCCACGCCTCGCGCACTTTCCATCTCGAATCCAACCCCGGCAATGCGCGCGCGCTGATCCAGGCCCATGGCGAGGGCTCCAGCCGGCGCGACCTGTGGCTCAACCCGCCGCCGATACCGCTCACCACCGAGGAAATGGACCACGTCTTCGGCCTGCCCTACGCCCGAGCGCCGCATCCGAGCTATGGCGACGCCAGGATTCCGGCGTGGGAAATGATCCGCTTCTCGATCAACATCATGCGCGGCTGTTTTGGCGGCTGCACCTTCTGCTCGATTACCGAACATGAAGGACGCATCATCCAGAGCCGTTCGGAGGCCTCGATCCTGCAGGAAATCGTCGACATCCGCGACAAGACGCCCGGCTTCACCGGTGTCATTTCCGACCTCGGCGGGCCGACCGCCAACATGTACCGGATGGCCTGCAAGGATCCGAAAATCGAGTCGTCCTGCCGGCGGCTTTCCTGCGTTTACCCGGGTATCTGCGAGAACCTCAATACCGACCACGCGCCGCTGATCTCGGTCTACCGCAAGGCACGCGCCCTGCCCGGGATCAAGAAGATATTGATCAGTTCCGGGCTGCGTTACGACCTCGCCGTGCGCTCACCCGAGTATGTCAAGGAACTGGTGACCCACCACGTCGGCGGCTACCTGAAGATCGCTCCCGAGCACAGCCAGGAAGGGCCTTTGTCGAAAATGATGAAGCCAGGGATGGACAGCTACGAGCGATTCAAGCAGATGTTCGATAAATTCTCGAAGGAAGCCGGCAAGGAGCAGTACCTGATCCCCTACTTCATCGCCGCCCACCCCGGTACCACCGATGAGGACATGCTGGAGTTGGCCCTGTGGCTGAAGAGGAACGGCTTCCGCCTGGATCAGGTGCAGACCTTCCTGCCGACGCCGCTGGCCATCGCCACGGCCATGTGGCACACGGAGAAAAATCCGCTGCGAAAAGTCACGGCAGACTCCGAAACTGTCGACGTCGTGCGTGGCGGCCGCCAGCGCAAGCTGCACAAGGCCTTCCTGCGCTATCACGATGCTGAAAACTGGCCCCTGCTGCGTGAAGCCTTGAAAGCCATGGGGCGCGCCGACCTGATCGGGCCGGGCAAACGTCACCTGATTCCGGCCTGGCAGCCGGTCGGTACCGGGGCGGCGTCACTGCCGCACAAGACCGGCCCAATCACCCACGGCACAAAACGTTCAACACCGGCGCCGGCAACACGGCGAACAGCGCCCGCAGTTCCTGCCAAGCCCGCCAAAGGCACCTCCGCTCACCATCCCGCAGTGCCACGGCACCCTCTGTCACGTCGCAAGGGCGGCTAAAGCAGCAAGCGCTCCACTTGCCGCCGCTCAGCCTCCCTGCACCAGCCGATCATCCGCCATTGCAAGGCGCTCCACGAGCGAATGCAGGAGTGCCAGGGCAAACTGGTAGCGACATTTCAGGCTCACCGACTCGACAGATTCTTTTTCGAACTCGGCCAGCAATACACCGGTCATCGACTCGACTGTGGCCTGCCGCGGAATTCTTCCGTCCTCGACATAGGACATTTCCCCGATGCATTCGCCTGCCTCGAGAAGATTCAGCAGGCGGCCCTGCTTGGTTACCTTTGCCGTTCCGCTGCCAATCAGATACAGGCTGCGGCCGGGTTCGCCCTCGCGCACGATCATGGTACGCGGCGACACCCGTGACCACTTGCCGATGTGCACCAATTCCCACAGCTCGGCATCGTCGAGGCGGGACAACAACTTCACGGTCTTCAATGACTCGAACTTCTCGCTGTCGGGTATCGAACTCTGATAAACGCTGAGACGTCCGATCCGGGCGATGTCAAGCGCAAGGTCAGCCCAGGAGGGATAGCGCTCCTGCGGTTCCTTGGCGAGCATCTGCAAAATGATCCGGTCGACATCTCCGCCAAGCTCGGGCCGATGAGAGCTTGGCGCCCTTGGCATGTCATTGAGAATTTTCGCAACCAGTTCGTCCATGGTCAATGCTTCAAAAGGACGCTGCCCGGAAAACAGCTGGTAAAGCACCACTCCCAGCGAAAACATGTCGCTGTGATGGTCGAGCGAAAGTCCCGCTGCCTGCTCGGGAGACATGTAATACGGCGAGCCGATGTTGGCGATCTGTGTCCCCACGGCTTTGTTCAAGTACGCCGCGCCGAAGTCTCCGACCTTGATGTTGGTGCCGCTGACAACAAGTATGTTCGCCGGCTTGATATCCCGATGCACGATGCCCTGCCGAAAGGCATAGTTGAGCGCTCCGCAGGACTTGAATGCAACCTGTATGGCATCTTCCGGCGAAAGCAGCTTGCCCCCTCGGGTGTATTGCGAGAGGTCGCCGCCCGGGACGTACTCGACCGCAATATAGCCGGAGTTTTCGGTCACCGAGGCTTCCAGAATCCCCGCAATATGCGGATGGGAAAGCTTGCCTGCCAGCGAGGCCTCATTCAGGAATTGCGCGATGGTTGACTCGTCGAAATCGGGGCTGCCTATAAGTTCAGGGTCCAAAACCTTCAGCGCCACCTCCTTGCCGGAATAGGTGTCCAGCGCCAGATAAACCGTGGCCGACGCGCCCTTTCCGAGAGTCCTGATGAGTTGGAACTTGCCGATCTGTTTCATTGCGCAATCATCCCTGTCGCCGCTTCCGCTCCTGACTTACTTCGCCGCAATCTGTTTCATGTACGAGTCATGCAATGCACGGACTTCCGCGTTACCGGGTTGACGGGCCAACATCTCCTCCAGCGGTTGCTTCATCTTGTCGTGGAGTTTGAGTTGCGAAAGTGTCGCCAGCAGGAACAACTCCGGCGTCACGTCATCCAGTTGCGACTGCGCCCTGAGGTCCCGATAATTCTTCTCGGCCTCTTCCAGCTTGCCCGTTTGACCTACCGAGCGCACCCGGATCATGCCCTGGCGTGAACGCATGTCGGCGATCATCATCGGCGCCTGCGTCAAACCTTTCAGGATCGCCGGCGGCAGTTGTTTGACGGTGGGGGCCTTGCCTGCTTTGCTCGACTTGCTTTCGGTATCGCCTACCTCGATCTGGGAATTGGCACCCCAGGTCTCCTGGCGACCACTGTTCAGATAAACAATCTGAAAACGGCCGTCCGCCTTCACCTCGACTTTGGTCCCCGCCAAGAGCTTGACGAAGGGGACGGCTGCTGTCGGCTTGGCGCCGCTCTCGCCAACCTGCACCGAACCCTGAACCAGCGTGACCAACCCGACTTCCTCTGCTTCCTTTGCAACAGCTTGCGCCGCAAAAAAGCTCAACACGATACCTGCCATCAAACCTCGCCACGCGCCGCTTGTCTTCATCATTCTTCTCCCCTGATGTCCAGCACTTCGAATAGCTCCACCGGCGCTTCGCGCCCCTTGACCTTCACTGACTCCGAACGCCCTGTGATGACTCGTTCGCCGGCCGCCTCCAGCGTTTCGCGGCTGATGAGAATGACACAACCCAGATCCTTGGTCATACCTTCGATACGCGAGGCCAGATTGACCGAATCACCGATCGCGGTGTACTCCGAACGCCGAGTCGATCCGATGTTACCTACTACCGCATCACCGGTGTGCAAACCAATACCGACGTTAAACTCAGGCAGCCCCCGACCGGCAAACCGATGCTGCATCCAGGTGCGAAACTCGACGGCCTCACGACGCATTGCAACTGCTGCACGGGTGGCGCGAAGGGCGTGATCGGCAAAAGCCAGCGGCGCACCGAACTGCACCATGATCGCATCGCCGATGAACTTGTCGATGGTACCGCCTTCGGCCAGCACCACGTCGCAGATCTGTTCAAAATAGTGGTTTAGAAACTCGACCACCTCATGAGCGTCGAGCTGTTCCGATATCGTCGTGAAATTGCGAATATCGGAGAACAGCACGGTGATGGTCTGCTTGACGCCGCCCAGTTCCGGTACATGTTCCGCGTCGATCAGGACGTCGACCACGCTGTCGGAAACATAGCGGCTAAAAATCGCCGTGATGCGCTCGCGCTCTCGCGCTTCGGCACCCAGTTTCACCGCCAGACTGCCCAGATAGGCTATCCCCAACGCCAGTGGCACGCTGGCCACGGGCAGCAGCACCCAGTTCAGGAAGGCAAGGTAGGCGGCAACAAAGCCGAATGAAACCGTGGCCATCAGCGCCAGCAGTCCCCACGCTGGACTCAACAGGGAAAACAGCAGGAGTCCGGTCACCGTCAGCACGATCAGATAGACATGCGCCAGCACGCTCGGCAGGGGCTGCAGGCGTTGCCCGCCGAGCATGGTCTCCACCACATTGGCCTGGATCTCCGGCCCGGTCATGAAGGCGGCAATACCACCGAAAAATCCGCTGGCGTACGGCGTGGGGTGTAGGTCACCCATACCGACATATTCGCCACCGATGATCACCACCTTGTCGCGCAGCGCCTTGACTTCGGCTTGCTGCAATGCGTCGGGCGCCAGCAGTTTGCGCATCGACACGCGCGGCACGGTTCCCGGCGGACCGGAGTAGGTGATGGGCAGAACCGCCGCGTCCCGCCCATAGTTATGGCCGGCCAGGCGCCAACTTGTGGCATTGAGGTCGGCTCCCGCCGCATGCAGTGCCAATAGCGGCCCGAGCGAAAACCGCGGGGCCGACGAGGCATCGCCATCCGCAGCCAGCTTGAGCGCCGGGGCGACGCTGAAGGAACGCACCGCGGTATCCTTGTCGGCGTGCAGCCCGGCCAAAGCAACATGCCGCGGGATATCAAGATCGGGAATCGACATCAGGTAATCCGTATAGGGCAACAGGAAGTCATCGATACCCGTATTGAGGCGCACGCGCGCGCTGACCTGAATCAACCGCCCGGTGCCGATTTCCTCACGAAATGCCTGATCGTGCGATGCCTCCCCGGCCGCTCGCCGGGTGGCTCTTTTGGCCAGCCACGCTTCAGGGCTGATGGAAAACAGGAAGTCCAGCCCGACCACCTTCGCTCCGGCCTCGCGCGCGACACGGGACGCCTGTGCGACCTGTGGCGTCCAAAACACCAGCGGGTCATTGCGGTATTCATTCAAGGTTGGCTCGTCGATCACCACCAGCGCGACATGCTTCGGCTCAAAGCGCTTGCCGGCGATGCGATGCCACAAATCGTAGAAGACCAGTTCGGCCGGATCGAATATCCCTGCCATCTGGACGATTTCCACCACCACCAGCACCGTTGCCAGGAGCACCAGTTTGACGGTATGCGTCCGGCCGAGACGAAGTTTCAACAGATCAAGCGCCATAGCCACGCTCGCGCAGTTCGACCAGAAACTCGCCGCCCGCCCGATGACCGGCCGCCGCTACCTGCAGGTAGCGAGGCGGCGACGCGAATTCCTTGCGTGCCTCTGTACTCAGGGCCTCGAACGCACGTTTCCCGACAGTTGCGCCTTCCAGCGGCCACTGACCAAGCTCATGCTTTGAACTCTCAATTAGTTTCGGCAGCGTGTTTGCTTGTTGATCTGCCATGCCTGCCCTGACTCCAATAAACACATTCTTCGCGAGTGTCGCATACTCTAGTGTTCTCGGAACGTCGTTGTTTTTCGCCGGCTGGAGGGACTTGGAAATCGTGCACCAGCCGAGGAGTGAGCGAAGGTCTCCGGAAACTACCGTGCGGAAAACAGCGTATATCTGCCTGCGTTGCAGCCAGGGTATCTGCCGTGACAAGGTGCCTGCGCAGCTAGAGGCTCTTGTCGCGCCTTCTTGCCAAAAACAGAAAATACCTGCTGGGAAGCAATGTCCTGACAACAAAATCAGCGGGTTATGATCGATGGCGGAGAGGCTGGAATAGTCACCCAAATACGCCTTTTTACATATAACTCAGTGCGTTACTTGTTATCAATAGTTCGTGTGAGCTACAACTTTTACGACAATTTGAGCTACAAACAAATGATAACCGGTCGGTATAGATAAGTCCATAGTTAGTCAGCATGAGCGTTGTCCAACCGGGTTCATTCTTTGCCTTGGGTGTAGGCGGTGCTCAAACAGCGTAGAAATCTGGCGTCGGCGAGTTGGGAGCGCAGCGAGCCGGTAGTGATTTTGGTTTTTGATTGTCAGGCATGAATATGCCGGTTTTGCGATTTGCGCCCGCAGAGCGGGTCATCTGCTATCGTTTTGCGGCAGCCTTGTAAACCGCATTGCGCTCACGTTTGCCAACGGCGACCACGACAACGATCAATAGTCGATCGCGAACTTCATATACGAGGCGATAACCCACGCTTCGCAACTTGATTTTGTAGCGATCGGAATGCCCGCTGAGTTTGGACGCAGGCACCCGGGGTTGTTTAAGCCGCTCAGCAAGTTTGGATTTGAATTGATCGCGAACAGTAGCATCGAGCTTGTGCCATTCCTTCAGCGCATCCTCCAAAAAACCAAGCTCATAGGTCATCGAGCTTGACTTTCACGACGCTCTGACCGGCGCGGGCATTGGCGATGGCGTTGAGTTCCATGTCCTCGAGCTTGTCCATCAGCGCCTCGTAGGCCTTTGCGGGTACGCAGTAGAAGGCGGGCGCGTTACGATTAAGAATGGCCACTGGGAAGCCTTCGCCAGCCGCAACTGTACCCATCGGATTCCTTTTCAGCTCCGATACGCTCGCGGTGGTTTCCGCCAGAATTTGGTGTGACATGACATCCTCCGAGACCTATTACGAGTGCTAATAGTAGCACTCTGTAAAGAGCTGTCAATCACTACTGGAGCACGTATCTTTGCCGCATGAAACCCGCAAACGATCCATCCACGGATCCGGTCATCACCTTCGCAATCCGCTAGCCGAGGACAATGATGGCGATGCGGATATCTGGTGGGATGTTCATGTTGCCTTCCCTGCTAGTAGTCAGTCAGCGAGGAATTGATGGCAAAAACTGCTGGGGTTCTGGTGAATGGTGAGCGGCAGGGAGTCATACGCTGAAGCCTTTCGTGGCGGGAGGCTGACATGAGGATCAAGTACCGGGTTGATTTGACGGAAGAAGAGCGTGCGCACCTGCTGGGG